>DVKO01000028.1 GCA_018715985.1 Candidatus Enterenecus avicola | reverse complement strand
TAAAGCAAATGAAACGAGAGGCCAACCCCCAAAAAGGTTAGCCTTTCGTTTTGTTGTTCTGGCCTATTTTGCAACAGGCCCTTACGGCTCAAAGCTCTCAAAAATGGACAGACATCCATCCTGTTCCACCTGCTTCATTTCCTCTGCGCTGCGGATGGTCCAGCTCACCTCTTGTCCGCGCCACAGCCGCCGCACCAAAAACAGAGACAGACGGCGACGGTCCTTCCAATGGTACGCCACAAAATCCGGGCAGGTGAGCAAATTGGTAAACACATAGGTCATGGCCACCGCTGCCAGCAGGGGCAATCCGCTGCGATTTTTGATGAAATCTTGGCTTAACTGCCCCCGACAAATCTCCGGGCGATGCCGCTTCAGCCACATCAGCGCCTTGGGGTGGAAGGACTCAATACAGTATTTCACCTGATACCGATCCAGCATCTCACAGGTGGCCCGGGCCAGTTGATCTGCATTTCCCTCCACCTTCAGCTCCACGATGAGGGGGCCTTTCCCCTCAAACAGGGGGAGCACCTCCTCCAGCATCGGGATTTTCTCCTCCGTGCCCTCCAAGCGGTACTGGGTCAGCTGCTGAGCGGTCAGCGCAGACGCCTTCACATCCACCCCAGCCGTGCGCAGCAGGGAGTCGTCATGGATCACCGCCAGCTTGCCGTCCCGGGTCAGGTGAACGTCCAGCTCCGCCCCGTATCCCCGCTCCGCCGCCCGGCGGAAGGCCACCAGAGAGTTCTCGGGAACCCCATGTTTCTTGTCATGCAGCCCACGATGGGCGTACCGATACCGACGCAGTTCCTCCCAGGCGGGGTGGCCGTGCCGGCATCGCACCGCTACAAGCCAAAACAACACCACCAGGGCAACTGCGCCCAGCAAAATCCAACCGATCATATCGCTCAGTCCATCTCCTCAAACGCGTCCAGGCCTTTCTTGGCCTCCACTTTGGTATCTCCATGGTGTACCCCCAGCATGGTCACAAAGGACAGGGCCACAAACAGGGCGGCATAAGGGAATAGTACCCGGTAGTCGATGAGACGCATCAGGGTGCCCGCCGCGATGGGGGTCACCACCTGGGCTGCCATGGAAAAGGTATAGTAATATCCGGTAAATTTACCGATGTCGCTGCCCCGGCACATCTCCACCACCATGGGCAGCGAATTGACGTTGATGGCCGCCCAGGCCAGGCCCACCAGGGCAAAGACCACATACATGATGGGCTGAATGGAGGAATACACCGTAGTGAGCACAAATCCCATCAGAAAGCAGGCTGCCAGCAAGACGATACCGCACAGAATGGTCTTTTTCCGTCCAATCCGGCTGGCTACAATGCCGATGGGTATGTAGGACACAATGGCACCGGCGGTGGCCACCAGCAGACAGGTGGATGCGCCGCCCAGGCCCTCCCCCATCACTTCCGCCACATATTTGGTAAACCAGGTGGTCACTCCGTTGTAGCCGATGAACCACAGGGAAATGGAGGCCAGCAAAAAGCCCAGACTACGCTTGATCGGGGCGGGCAACACCTCATGGCCTGCGCCGTCGTCCTGGGCTAAATTCCACTCTGGGTGCTCCTGCTCCAGCTGCTGATTCTTCCGGGCCAGCTCCGGCTCCCGGGTGGTGACCAAGAGCACCACCACCGACACCAGCATGATGAGAGACACCACCAAAAACAGCGGTTGGTAGTTGACGTGCTCCAGTCCCTCCGTCTTGGAGGTGGGGTAGAGCACCGCCGCCACCGCCAGATAGAGCACGCCGCCCACAGCGCCCATCAAATTGATGACCGCATTGCCCTTGCTGCGCAGAGGCTTGGGGGTCACGTCCGGCATCAACGCCACGGCGGGAGAGCGATAGGTGCCCATGGCCACCAGCAGCAGGCCCAGAACGATGATGAAGCTGGCCAGCTCAAAGACCGACGGGGAAGCGGCATACCCGTTGTCCAGCATGGGCAGCAGATTCATCAAGATCACCGCTGCCACGGTCCCGCCCAGGATAAAGGGCATCCGCCGCCCCAACCCCGTCTTGGTGCGGTCGGAGATAGCCCCAAACAGGGGCAGCAGAAACAGCGCCAGC
Organism: Candidatus Enterenecus avicola; assembly: GCA_018715985.1. GTDB lineage: Bacteria > Bacillota > Clostridia > Oscillospirales > Oscillospiraceae > Enterenecus > Enterenecus avicola. Next base: position 19,504 of record DVKO01000028.1, on the reverse strand, counting down.
ACATTGTCCGCCGCCATGATGGCTCCGGCCAGAGATTCGTTGAGGTGGAAGGTCCCCGTCAAAATCAGGGTCATCACATTGTCGTACATCTGCCAAAAGGCACAGATGGACAGGAACGCCAGGCCCACCAATACCGTGCGCTTGTAATCCAGTTTCATACGTCCGCTCCTCTCTCCATTTCCCGCAAAATATCGCCGATTCCGTCCAGCACCCAGGTGGGGTGCACGGGACTCTCCTCCAAATCCGCCCGGGTCCCCTCGCCGGAGAGGACGAATACCGTGTCGATGCCCGCAGCCTCTCCACTGGCGATGTCGGTATACAGCCGGTCTCCCACCATCACCGTCTCCTCTGGGGTGGCCCCCACCCACTCCATGGCCAGGCGAGCCATGGCAGGCTGTGGCTTTCCAATCACCTGGGGTCTGCGCCCGGTGGCCCGAAAGAGCATCTCGCACACACTGCCGCAGTCGGGCACCGAGCCGTACCAGGTGGGGCACACCCAGTCCGGGTTGGTGGCCAGATAGTCCACCCCCCGCCCCAACAGGATGCAGGCATCCTCCAACTTTTGAAAGGTAAGCTCCGTGTCAAAGCCCATGAGCAGGCAGTCCACCTCATCCTCCAGACGGTCTGTCACCGGAATGCCCGCCTGTCGAAGCTGGGTACGGAAGCTCTCGGTGCCAAAGGCGTAACACAGACGGTAGGGCTCCCGCCCCTTCAGCTCCTGCACGAGGGCCGTGGTGGAGGTGAGGAAGTCCTCCTCCTCTGCCTGGATCCCCATACCCCGCAGCTTGTCCACATAGGCTTGGGTGGAGCGGGAGGAGTTGTTGGTCAGAAAGAGATACCGCCCACCCCGCCGCCGAACCGCATTCAAAAAGGGAAGGGTATCGGGAAACAGCGTCCCGTCCAGATAGATGGTCCCATCCATATCCAGCAAAAATAACATTTTGTTTCTCAGATCTCCCATGGACATTCCTCCACTGCTATTCTCCCCTCCATTATACCGAAGCCAGCGAGAAAATCCACCCCTCTCTGCCATGCAGCTGAAAATTTTATGTTTTCTTTACCTTTGTTCCTGTTGACAAAGATCGTTGTCATGGCTATACTGTGTTTGACAATGATACTTGTTAATTTGCAAATTATTCGAGTCAAGGAGGGGTGCTCATGCCATTGCAAAACCGTCTGAAGGAGTTTCGGGCTGCCCAGGGGCTCAACCAGCAAGAGCTAGGCACTCTGGTGGGGGCCTCCCGGCAGACCATCAGTCTCATTGAGCGGGGCGATTACAACCCATCCATTACCCTGGCCCTTCGCATCGCCCAGGTGTTCCACCGCCCGGTGGAGGAGGTCTTTTATCTCGTTGAGGAGGAGTTACCATGAAAGAAGTCAAGAAAAAATCTCCCGCTCGCATCTACATTACCTTTGCCGTGGTGCTCGTCATCTGTGGTTTGATTGGGGGCACAGCAGGCTATGCGGCCATATCCAACCAACTCTCCGTGCAAGATCTCAGCCAATGGGCAAATCAGATGCTGTCCGCCCCCGGCCCCTGGTGGTTTGCTCCCGGCTTGCTCCTCTTGTCCGCTTCCACTTGGTTTTATATTCGCGGCAGACGGTTGCTTCCCCAGGCCAAAGAAGATGATGAAGTGTTCCCCCGGGTGAATCTGACTTTGGGCCGAGCCATGTTTCTTGCAAACCTCTCCACAGTTTTTATGTTTCTGGCCATGGCCCTGAGCTACTCCGCCTCCTGGGGCCTCGTCTGGTCGGTCCTGCTTTCGGTGGTACACCTGGTGTGGGTCATGACCATGAATGCCCGCATCGTCGCCGCCACCAAGCAGATTTCCCCCGAGAAACAAGGCAACGTTTTTGACTTCAAGTTTCAGCAAGACTGGTATGAGAGCTGCGACGAGGCAGAGCGGCAGCAGGCCGCCCAGTGCAGCTATCAGTCCTTCAAAGTGATGACCACCATCTTCCCCATTGTCATGGCAGTTCTGGCCCTGCTGGCCACCATTGACCTTGTGGCACCCACATACAGCCTGTTGGTGGGCGCCCTGTGGCTGGTGCAGCAGTTTGTATACAACTACACCGCCCTCAAGCTGGATAAGGCCAGATTATGACCCTCTCGGATGGATTGGTAAGGAGGTATATTCAGAATGAAGAAACCCAAAGACCCCAACCTTGGTGATTTATGGCGCCTGTACCGTGATCTGGATGGTCCTGGCTGTGTCCAAATTCCTGGATCGCAGCGAAGATGATCCCATGTTTATACTGATTCTATATGGTCTTTGCGCCATCCTTTGGATGATTGCATTTGTGGAACGATGGAGAAAAAATCCCTCCAAACAACAGGACGACCCCACTACAAAATGATGAGGTGACCCGAATATGACATTGGAACTGCGCAACATCGAAAAGAGCTTTGGAGCCAAACAGGTGCTCCAGGGCATCTCCCTGACCGCAGAGGGCGGCCAGGCCTTTGGAGTGCTGGGCCGCAACGGCGCCGGCAAGACCACCACCATCCGCATCCTCATGGACGTGTTTCCCCCCAACAGCGGGGAAATTCTCCTGGACGGAACTCCCATCGACTACCACAAAGTGTCCCTGGGCTACCTGCCCGAGGAGCGGGGGCTGTACCCCAAGAAGCCTATCGGGCAGCAGCTGGTGTATTTTGCCCAGCTCAAGGGACTGAAGCGTTCCCAGGCGGTCTCTGCCGTCCGCCGCTGGCTGAAGCGGCTGGGCATGGAGGAGTACGAGAACAAGCGGTTGGACACCCTCTCCAAGGGCAACCAGCAGAAAATCCAGCTCATCACTGCCCTGGCCCACAACCCGGACATCATCGTGCTGGATGAACCCTTCTCGGGGCTGGACCCAGTGAATGCCGGTCTGCTCAAGGATGTGGTGAAGGAACAGATGGAGGCGGGCAAAATCGTCCTCTTCTCCTCCCACCAGATGAACTACATCGAGGAGTTCTGCCAAAACATCGCCATTCTCAACCAGGGCAAAATCGCCATATCCGGCAACCTGGAACAGATCAAGCGCAGCTACCCCCGGGACCGGCTCACCGTGTTCAGCCCCCAGTACCGGGAGATCCTCTCCCAATTTGGCTCCCACTGTCAGTTGGTGCAGCCCGGCCAGCTGCTGCTGCGCCTGGACCGCCCCGACCAAAAGCAGCAGGTGATGGGTGAACTGGTGTCCCGCTACGATGTGGACCGGGTACAAGTCTACGAGCCGTCCCTCAACGACATCTTTGTGGAATACGCCGGGGACCAAGTGTGAAGGGAGAGAGAATCATGAGACAATTTCCAACCATTCTCAGCTATGAGCTAAAAAATTACTTCAAGAACAAAGTTTTTGTGGGCTCGACCCTGTTTATTGTGGCCGTACTTGCCGTAGTGATGTTTCTGCCCAATCTCATGGACTTCTTCGGCTCCATGGGTAGCGGCCAGGAGGACAGCACACAGCAGTCTGTCATTCTGGTCTCCGCCCCCTCCCAAGAGTTGGGGGAAGGGATCGTCCAGGCCTTCACCACCGCGTTTCCTGATCGCAGCGTGACCCTGACCCAGGACGCCATTGACCAGATCAAGGCTCAGGTGTCCGACGGGCGGGCGGACTGCGCCTTCGTCTTTGACAGCCTGACCTCCTACACCTACTATGTGCTCAACCGCTCCCTCTACGACCAGACCACCCAGACAGCCAACCAGGTGCTGGTGGGGCTGGCTCAAGTGGAGGCCATGGCCCAGCAGGGACTGACCATAGACCAGGCCAGCCAGATTCTCTCCCTTCAGATTGACGCCAAAGAGGAACTCTTGGGGGTGGATCAAGTTCAAAACTACTGGTATACCTACATCATGATCATGGCTCTTTATATGGTCATCATGCTCTATGGACAGATGGTGGCCTCCCATGTGGCCACGGAGAAGAGCTCCCGGGCCATGGAACTGCTCATCACCAGCGCCTCCCCGGTGAGTATGATGTTTGGCAAGGTGCTGGCCTCATGTCTGGCGGGCTTTGTGCAGCTGGCAGTGATTTTCGGCTCCGCTCTCCTCTTCTACCAGCTCAACCAGGACAGCTGGGGCGGAAACAACGTCATGACCTCCCTGTTTGATATGCCCCCCTCCCTGCTGGTATATATGCTGGTGTTCTTTGTGCTGGGCTTCCTCCTCTACGCCTTCCTATACGGCGCCATTGGCTCCACCGCTACCAAGCTGGAGGACATCAACACCTCGGTGATGCCCCTGACCCTGCTCTTCATTGTGGCCTTCTGTGTGGTGATGTTCGGGCTGGCCAGCGGCACGGTGGACAACCTGGCCATGCTGGTGTGTTCCTTCATTCCCTTCACCTCCCCCATCGCCATGTTCACCCGCATTGCCATGAGCTCTGTCCCACCCTATCAGATCGCCCTGTCCATCGGGCTGTTGGCCGTCTCTGTGGTGGGCATTGGGGTACTGTCCGCCAAGATCTACCGGGTGGGCGTACTGCTCTATGGTACCCCGCCCAAACTGGGCGCCATCCTCAAGACAGTTTGGCGCGCCTAACTTTTCCCTGCCACCTTCCCTGATTCTTGCCAAAATCTCCTTGTTCCGTTATACTAGTTGTGAAGTTTCGCTGCTACACTCATTTTGAAACAAGGAGCAATGAGGTATGGAAAAAGCAAAAGTATATTACACCGACTTCCGCACCAAGCTGGGCGAGGGCCTTCCCACCAAGCTCAAGCGGCTCATTAAGGCTGCCGGGATTGGCCAGCTGGACATGGACGGCAAGTTTGTCGCCATCAAAATGCACTTCGGTGAGCTGGGCAACCTGGGCTTCCTCCGCCCCAACTACGCCAAGGCTGTGGCGGATGTAGTAAAGGAGCTGGGCGGCAAGCCCTTCCTCACCGACTGCAACACCCTCTATGTGGGCAGCCGGAAAAACGCCCTGGAGCACCTGTACTGCGCCTGGGAAAACGGCTTCACCCCCATGACGGTGGGCTGCCCCATCCTCATTGGTGACGGTCTGAAGGGCACCGATGACGTGGCCGTTCCCGTCAACGGCGAGTACATCAAAGAGGCCAAAATCGGCCGGGCCATTATGGATGCCGACGTGTTCATCTCCCTCAACCACTTCAAGGGCCACGAAATGGCCGGGTTCGGCGGCGCCATTAAGAACATTGGCATGGGCTGCGGCTCCCGGGCCGGCAAAAAAGAGCAGCACAACAACGGCCAGCCTACCGTTCACCAGGACAAGTGCCGGGGCTGCAAGGCCTGCATGAAGGAGTGCGCCAACCAGGGTCTGGCCTTTGACGAGAGCACCCGAAAGATGCACATTGTCAAGGAAAACTGTGTGGGCTGCGGCCGCTGCATCGGCGCGTGCAACTTCGACGCCATTGAGTTTTCCAGCTGGGCCGCTGTGAAGGATTTGAACTGCCGCATGGCGGAGTACGCCAAGGCGGTGGTGGATGGCCGCCCCAACTTCCACATCTCCCTCATCGTGGACGTCAGCCCCAACTGCGACTGCCACGCGGAGAACGACGCCCCCATCCTCCCCAACATCGGTATGTTTGCCTCCTTTGACCCCCTGGCTCTGGATCAGGCCTGCGTGGACGCCTGCCTGGCCTGTGATCCCCTGCCCAACAGCCAGCTCAGCGACAACATGGCCAAGCCCGACTTCTGCGACCACCATGACCACTTTGAAAACAGCACCCCCGACTCCGAATACAAGACCTGTCTGGAGCACGCGGAAAAAATTGGCATGGGCACCCGCAGCTATGAGCTGGTATTCTTGAAATAATCCCCGTTCCGGGCCTGTCACCGCGTTTTGGTGACAGGCCCCTTCTCTTTCCTGTGCAGTCTTCCCGTTTTCCAGCTTTCCCCTTCTATCTTGCATTATATATTTTGCATATTGACCGTCATATGGGCAAGGCGTATAATAAAATACATGAATTGACAGATTCATGCAGAGGACATCGGGGTTTCCTGGGAAGCCCCAATGTCTTTTCATGGTCTGGATTGTGTTCTCCCTGTTCATTGTGGCTCAAATCGTCATCAAGCGGCGGGAGTTTCGCTGGATCGACCTGGGCATTGACGGCTATCCCACCAGCCTGGTATTTCTGGGCACCGTGGTCAGCGCCGTCTTTGTGGGCGTGGTCATGGGCCCCATCCAAACATTCATCATTCCCCCCATCCGCCGCATCTGCTTTGGAGAGGCTGCCCAGCCTTCCACCTGATTTTCCCTACAACCTCCTCCTTGGGGCCGTCTCTGGGTGGAGAACTTCACCGCACTGGATCAAACCACCGTCTGTGGGCAAACCACAGGCGGTGGTTTCCATTTCCCGTCCTTTCCCGGTGAGAGGTCGGGATTTTTTGGATCTGGACCATTGCCTAAAAAAAAGACACTTCAAAGCAAATAAATCCACTTTCCCTGACGCCTGTGCCCCAGGTATCATTAAAGTGTATTGTTATGTAATACTTTAATGAAATAAGGAGGAGCGAGGATGAAAAACGGAAACTACCATAGCGTTTTCCACACACGGTATTTCAGTTTCAAACCCAGGGCATTGAGTGTGCTGTGTGTGAGCGCACTGATTGCCGGTATGCTGCCTTTGTCGTTTTTGGCCAAGGCACAGGGAGACCCTCCCGAGCTGAGCAACCTGATTCTGGACAAAGTCTATGAATTAAAAGCGGTAGGTGATTACCCCCAGGGGGTGGAGCCCAACGACATCGGATTTGCACCCCAGGTCACAGAGTATACCGCCACCGCCTATCTCTCTGTGGACACCATTCAGGTCTACCCGTTTGCCCAATCCGAGACCGCTACGGTAAGGGTGAACGGAACCGAGTTGAATGGCCAGGGCTATGTGGAAATGGATGTGTCCGAAATCGGCACCCACGACTTGGAAGTGACGGTCACGGACGACGGTGACACCAATACATACACTGTTGAAATCACTAAGGTGGAAACGGACTATCGGGGACGCACCCCAGCCGTCAACAACCCGGAGATTGCCCAGGCCCTGTCTGTCAAGACTGACTTTGACCATACAGATGACCTGCTGAACATTCTAAAAAAGGACTATGCGGTGGTGCTGCCCGAAAGCAAGTTGGCCGACGGCAGCTATGTGGACACCGATGAAAGCTACTGGAGTGTATCGGGCAGCGATCTTCCCGACAGCACCGGCAATGATGAGGCCGTCACCCTGTTCACCGTGGATTTGGGTGCAGAATACAGCGTCAGCCGCATCCGAGCCGCCTTTGGTCCGTCCAACCTGGCACTGGGCACAAACAAGGCCCGGATTTCGGTGAGTACCGATGGCGAAACATGGGAGACCCCCATCACCAACGGCAACATGAACACCGGCGTGCAGTATCACCAGAATGTGACCCGCTACGAATTTGGCGTCTCCTACCAGGCGCGGTACATCCGATTTGAGGTCACCCACTGGCAGCGCCCGGAGAAAGAACTGCGCCTGTATCAGTTCATGATTTTCACCGACTCCGGCTCGGTGCCAGAGGAGCAGCCCGCCCCCGAGGGCGGCAGTGTCCCCTATCAGCATGAGGATCGCCACCAGTACCTGGCCAGTGGACAGGCCACCGTGGTAGAACGGGGCCTTCCCATGCTGGGCTGGACGCCCAGCGGCGGATATGGACGGGGCACCCCCACCGTGGAGGAAGCTCAGCAGTTTGGCTATGACGGCCCCCTGTTCTATGATCCCAATTTTGAAAATGCCGACTATATGCTGTACAACCCCGACTCCGTCTGGGGTATTGCCAAAGCTCCCTTTGGCGGCAACAACATGAGCGGCGCCGGAGAGCCCCGGGACTTTATCCCCGACTCTATGGCGGCCTATGTACACAACGCAATCAGCTTCTGCTTCGGTGACGAGGGCGGTTACTCCACCGCCGAAGCTCAGGCCTTCGGCAAGTGGTTTGAGTGGACCCGTCAGCACTATCCCGGGGTCATTCTCCACACCAACCAGTACCCCAACCAGTGGTCTCTGGCAAATTTACAGGAGTACATCCGCATTGCCCAGCCTGATCTGCTCACCTGGGACGACTACTACGGAGACCGCACCTGGGCCAATCCCTCCAGCATCAATCTGTCTGACTCCACAGTACAAGAAGATGCTGCCCGCAAGCTGCTCAACCTGCCCACCTGGGAGAACTACCGCAAGCTGGCCTACGGCGGCGTGGACGGCACCGGGACAAAACCCATCATGTTTGGTCAGTATCTGGATGCCTTTGCCTTCAATCACTCCCAATCCAATAAGAACTTGATCGTCAACACCTCCATTCTGTCCGGCATGAAGTGGCTGAACTTCTTCCGTGTGGAATACCAGTTTGACCGTGCCTATCTGTGGGATGAGGACGGAACCCCCACCCGTGGTCTATTGGAGTGGGGTGAGATCATCGACCGCGTTCACGCCATTGACGACCAGCTCACCCGTCTGAACAACGATTGGATCATGTTCAAGATCGGCGATATGGGCGATGAAAGCGCAGCCTCCGCCTCCGGCTTCCGGCGCGGAAACTTTGATGCCGACGAAAGCGCCGCCAAGAACCAGGAGTTCGGTCTGTCACAAATTACCATCCAGAGCCTATCTGACACCCACAACGGCCAGACCGGCGACGTGGTGCTGGGCTACTTCAACACCCTGCCCGGCCTGTACGAGAGTGAGATCGCGGAGTATTTTGCCGGCGCCACCGCCCCCAAAGCCTTTATGGTCATGAATGGCCTGGTAGCAGGCACCGCTGAGCGCTACAATCAGTTCAACATCGCCGAGCGGGAGGCCGGCTCTTCCGACAACACCCGCCAGCAGATCACCATCACCGCTGACCCCAGCTTTGTGAACTCGGGCTATGCTCTCTACGAGGTGGACAAGGACAACAACGGCCAGCTCAAGCAGATCACCCTGGACGATACCGGCAGCTTCACCATCACCCTGGGCGGCGGCGAGGCCAACCTGTACTTCTGGGCCACCGACACCACCGCCAAGGCCAACTCCCAGGGCGAGGGCGCTTACGCCTCCTTCGCCTTTGACAGTCACTCCGAGACCTATTGGCAGCCCCAGCAGGAGAGCGAGAGCTACACCCTGGAGAACACCTTCGACGCCAGCCTGTTGGGTCAGATCACCGTGGTGGAAAAGGGCGACGCCATCCAGTCCATGACCGCCTCCTATCTGGGTAACGATGGCCAGTGGCACGATCTGGGTGCCCTGACCGAAAACCAGGGCGTGTGGAGCGGCACCGGCAGCGTCTCTGAGCCCGCCACCGCCATTCGTCTGACCATCCAGGCTCAGGGCCTGCCCGCCATCTACGATGTGAAACTGGCTCTCACCGCTGCGGACAATCAACAGGCCACCACCGTCACCGTCAACGACAACACCCTGGGCTCCGGCCTGTTCCGGTTCTCCTATGATGATCTGTGGTCCTATCGGGAAACCGAGACCAACGGCAGCGCCATGAAGCAGTACCCCCTGGAAAACGACGGCCACTTCTCCAACTGGGAGAGCGCCCAGGCCACCTTCACCTTCTACGGCACCAAGGTAGAACTGCTGCTGCGCGCCGACCAGGCCCAGAACATCCGAGCCGCCATCACCGATGCCGGGATCGGCACCCCCGAGTGGAAAACCGGCACCAACGGCACCCAAAGCCTGGTCTTTGACGGCCTGGAACAGGGCATCCATACTCTCACCATTCAGAAGGTCAACGCTAACCAGGCGGGCATTGACGGCGCCAAGGTCACATACACGGGCCTGCTCCCCGCTCAGCTGGTGGAGGAAAACAGCCAGCAGGCGGATGCCGTACAGGTGTATGTGGATCAGCGCACCACCGATAACACCCAGGAAAACTACTTCACCTACCAGCCCGACTCCGTCACCAGTAAGACCATGGGCGACAACAACAATGGATTCAACGTGGACAGCGATGAGGCCAACGGCTGGGTGCAGCACGTCCAGAACGCCCAGTATCAGAACCTGGGCTTCACCCGCACCAACAAGGACAGCGCCTCCTACACCCTCCACTTCAACGGCACCGGCGTGCAGCTGTATGCCGGCGTCACCCCCATGGGAGAGACCAGCGCCACCAACGTCTATGGCACCCTTACCTTCACCTTGGACGGTGAAACGGTGACTCCCACTCGTTTGGACACCACCAGCCTGGGCACCAACGGCAAGGTGTCTGCCCGGATGTGGACCATTGATGTGCCCAACGCCCAAGAAAATGCCGACCACACTCTGACCGTCACCGTCAACAGCGGTTACCTCCGAGTGGACTATGCTGTGGTGGAACGGATGTGGGAGAATGAGCTGGTGGGCAATACCTTCTCCGTGGACGTTTCCGCTGGAGAACACGGCTCTGCCCAGCTGCTCACTGGCACACAGGTTCCCGCCGGCGGCAACGCCGTGGTGTCCATCTCCCCCGACGCCGGCTACCAAATTCAAAGCATTTTGGTCAACAACGTGGCCCAGAATATCCCCGACGACGGACGCCTGGTGCTCACCAACATCCAGGCCAACACCTCTGTGCAAGTCACTTTCTCCACCGCCATGTATGACATCTCCCTGGCTCCAGGCGACGGCGGTGTCGTGACCCCCTCCACCCTAAAGGCTGCCGCAGGTACCACCATCTCGGTGACACAGCAGGCCTTTACCGGCCATCAGTTCCAGGCTGGCTCCCTTACCGTCACTGCCGCCGATGGCACGGACGTTGACGTGACGGCAGGAGAAAATGGTTCCTTCCAGTTCACCATGCCCTCTCAGCCTGTCACTGTATCCGCTGCATTCCAGCCAATTCGATACCAGATCACCGTGGACCCGAATGTGACCGGAGGCGCTCTGTCCGCCTCTGTGTCCGCCGCATCCCAGGGCGAGACAGTGACCGTGACGGTGCAGCCCCAGGACGATTATTCCTTCCAGGCAGACAGCCTCCTGGTCACCGGAGAGAGCGGAACCAAAATTCCTGTCACATCCGTGGAGGCGGGTGTCACATACACCTTTGTGATGCCCGACGAGGCCGTGACCATCACTGGCACCTTTGAGAAGACCGCTCCGCCCACCGTTGAACCTACTGTTGAACCTACTGTTGAACCCACCGTGGAGCCCACTGTGGAGCCCACCGTGGAGCCCACTGTGGAGCCCACTGTGGAGCCCACCGTGGAGCCCACTGTGGAGCCCACTGTGGAGCCTACTGTGGAGCCTACTGTGGAGCCTACTGTGGAGCCTACTGTGGAGCCTACTGTGGAACCTACTGTGGAACCCACCGTAGAGCCTACTGTGGAGCCTACCACAGAGCCTACATCCCAACCCACGCAAAGCCCCGATGGGGATGTCATTTTGGACAACAACACGGGCACCCAGATCACCGTCAGTAATGCCTCCCAGGCCTTTGACGGGGGTACCATCATCGTGGTAGACGCCATTGCCCAGGGAGAGATCTACCACCGTGCAGAGGCGGCCCTGAAGGGCGTGGCCTCCATGGATCAGGCCGTTGTGCTGGAGATCACGGCCACACGCCAGGGCCACCCGGTTCAGCCCAAGGTCCCTGTGGAGATGGTATTCCAAATCCCCAGCAATCTCTCCGCAGACCATTTGAAACTGTACTACATTTCCACCGATGGACAGCGGGAGGAAATCCCCATTACGGTGGACAAGCAGGCCAACACAGTGACTGCCACCCTGCGTCACTTCAGCACCTACGCTCTGGTCAATACCATCACCCAGCAGTCCGACGCCACTGTGCCCGACACGGGAGATCAGCCGTTGATCTTCCTCTATGTCGCCGCTCTGCTGGTCTCTGCCAGCCTGATGCTCACCGCTCAGGTGGTCAAAAAGCGTCGGCAAAAGTGATGTGACCCTCTTTCCCCAATCGCGTACAGCAAAAGTTCGCCGCAGAAGCAAGCTTCTGCGGCGAACTTACATTTTACGCTTTTCCGGTCCGTGGAATCTTTGGAACGGTGAGTTTTGCCAACAGCCTCTGCCCGTCATAGTTGTAGTAGCACAGCCCGCCCTGCTCCCCAAAACTCAGTTTCAGCCGCTCGTTCACATTGCGAATGCCAAAGCCGTGGCTGACCTGCAGCTGCACATCCTGATGATCCAGGTATGCGTTGAGACGTGCGGCATCCGCCCCTACACCGGAGTCTGTCACCTCTATCACCAGCAGGTCACTTTCCTCCCGCACCTGGATCTGGATTTCGATCCTCTGGTCTTTCCGTGACATCCCATGGCGGATGGAGTTTTCCACCAGCGGCTGCAATGTGAATTTGGGAATGACCACCTGATCCGGTGAGACTCCTGGCAGCACCTCCAACCGCACTTGCTGTCGAAACCGCAGGGTATGGATGGAGATATACTCCTGAATGTTCTCCAGTTCGGTGCTCATCGTCACCATGCGGTCCGGCTCCGTGATGCTGTATCGCATCAAGCTGGCAATGGAGTTTACGGTGGCGGCAATGTCGTCCTCCCCTCGCTCCAACGCCATGTAATTCACTGCATTCATGGCATTGAGCATAAAGTGCGGGTTGATTTGGGCCTGGAGCGCCCGCAGATCGCTCTCCCTGCGCAGCTCTTCCTTTCGGGTCAGCTCGCTAATCAGATCATTGACACAGCGAATCAGGCTTCCAAAGCTGTCACCCAGCTGTCGGACCTCTTTCGGTCCTGGGATACCAGACCACTCCACATTCCGAATGTCCTGGATGTCCTCTACCTTTTGAGTCAGCAAGACAACAGGACGCGAAATTCTGGTAGACAGCACCATGGACAATACAACGCCCAGCCCCAGAAATACCACCGTACAGATCAGATAGGGGGACATCAACTCCAAGACATGGCTGGTGATGTCCTGAACCGGGGTGAGAAATGCCAGATTCAGCCCCCACTGAAGCTCTTGCCAGACACAAAGATACTGCTTCCCGCCAACTGTGATGGGTTCACGGTTGGTGCTTTGTCCTGGCTGGAGCTGTTCTGCGGGCACATCTCCCAGGTTTTCACTGACATACACCAGATCTCCCGCTTTGTTCAACAGCAGAAAACCGCTGTTTGGGGTGGATGGGAACAACGCCAGCAGGTTGGGCAGTTCGGACAGCGGCAAGCTTCCCAACAACACGCCTACCCCATCTCTTTGATGGGTCCCAGTATACGCGCTGTTTTGCAGTTGGCAGGAAAAGCACAGTTTTGTCTGGTCTTCATTCAAAAACACGTACATCCCGCTGGTGAGTTTCCGTGTTTCCTGATACCAGTCCTGATCTTGCACCGTCCCATTTTGAAATACCAGGCCCATATTTGGATCTGTGTTGGAAGGCAAAAACAGTTGGCTGACCTCCAATTCCCCGTTGATATATAGCTCCACCCGAAAGCCATGGCTCAACAGCAGGGGCTGTGCATTCAAAAGTTCCGCGATGCGGCTGTTCAGATTGTGCTTGAGATTGAGGTCTCGCAGTGGATCCTCTCCCACAGGTGCGCTGAGCAACCGCCCCAGCTGTTGGTCACTGGTGTATTGGTAAGCCAGCTGTTCAACCGTTTGGGTGAAGACCTCACTGAGCCTTACATTGGATTGAAACACCATTTGCTGGGATTGGAGGCGCTGCTGCATCAGGGACGTGCGGAACAAGAAATAGGTGACCCCGTTCCAGGTCAACAGGATCGCGGATACCATGCAGCAGACAATGAGAAACGACCATCTTCGTATGCTCACGACTGCTCCCCCTCATCGTCAAGCCCCTGTGTCCCTCCAGCGTGGAGATTGCGGTACTCACTGGGCGTCATTCCACTGTGTTTCTTAAACAATTTTGCAAAATAACGGGGATCACTGTACCCACATTCCCAACATACCTTTTTGATGGGAATGGCCGGATCCTGCAACAGCGCCTGTGCACGCTCCAGGCGTTTGGACGACAGATAGCTGCTAATGGTCTGGTTGGTGGCATTTTTGAACACCGTACTCAGGTAAGGCAGAGATAAATGCAGCATTTCTGCCAGATTGGAGATGTTAAAATTGGCATCCGTATAGTGTTCCTCAATGGCTTGCAGACAATAGGACACAATGGGACCGGTGTGCTTTTCTTTTCGGTTCTCAGCCAGTTCCATCAGGTCATAGTACTGCGCCGCCAGATACGTCAGGCGCTGTTGCTGATCGGTCAGTCTCCAGTAACCCAATATGGCCTTGCGGCGCATGGCATCCAGACATTTTTGGTCGATCCCCAACTCCTCCTGATAGGAAAACAGGTAATTGAGCAGTTGTATGCCCAACACATCCCGCCGTTCCGAGAGAGAATGCCGGACATCCTGGCTGATGAGAAGCTCCCCCATGGCCGCCATATCACCCTTGTGCAAAGCCTGTATAACCCGCTCACGCAGCTGTTGATCCCCCACATACCAGGGGGGCTCGTCCCGCAAAAGCTCATCTCGGATGGCAGCCAAACGCTCCTCCAGACTGTTGAGTTTTTCCCGGGTAATGGGTTTTAGTATGTAATCCGTGACCTGGTATTGCAACGCCTGTTGGGCATATTCGAACTCACCATGGCCGCTGATAAGGATCATGCGGGTATTTGGAGCGTGCTCATACACATATCGAGACAATGCCAGCCCGTCCATTCCAGGCATACGGATGTCTGACACCACTACATCGGGATGGTGCTTCTCCAGGAGTTCCACCGCCTCCTGTCCATCTGCGGCACATCCCACCAACTGCCCGTCAAACCGCTCCCAGTGCAGCATACGGGATATTCCATCCAAGGCCATGGGCTCATCATCAACCAGTATGATCTTCATACACCGGGGCTCCTCTCCAAATTGGATCCAATACTTTTTCTATGATACAGTATACCACAAATTTCCCATCCGAGGGAGTGAAATGAAAACTTTCTCTTTCAAATCTCCCAAAAACCGCCGATACCTTCTCTCCGAAAAACAGATCTGCCCACCCCTTCATGGTTGTTGAACGCTGTCACTGCGTGTATAATAAACAGATAAGAGTTGCCATTTGGATGCGCGCGATCATCTCCTGTTGTTCCCCACTTCCATTTTAGGAGGACGATCTCCATGAAACGTCTTTTCAAATCCATTCTCTGTGCCGTCGGCATCCTGGGAATTTTCGCAGGCTTGCTCTGCGCCTGCCGCCTCCCCAGTCAGCCACAAGCCAATGACAGCAGCAAGTCAGAGGATATTACCACATTGACCTGGTATATGTCCATAAACCCCGTGGCTCCTGATACAGACCAGGTCATTGATGCGCTGAATGAATACACCCGCAAAACCATCGGCGTGGAAATTGATTATAAAATTATCTCCAATCCCATCTATCGGGAGACCATGCCCAACCTCATCCAGGCTGGGTCGTACTTCGACATCTGCTTCACCTCAAACTGGAATACGGATTACGTTCAGTTCGCCAGCAAAGGTGCCTTCATGGATCTTTCCCAGCTGTTGCCCACATACGCCTCCGAGACATACGCTCTCATTCCCCAATCCCTTTGGAATGCGGTAAAGGTCGACGGCGCCATCTACGGGGTGCCATCTTATAAAGAGATGGGCTGGCAGGGCGGCATTCTTTATAACAGCGATATGGCCCGGGAATACGGGGTTGATATGAGTACGGTCCACACATTGGAGGATTTCACTGCCGTACTGCAACAGGTATCGGAACAGTCCCAGGCCGCGGGCGAACAAGTCATCGGCGTGTCCGGCCTGACCAACGCTTGGCCCATGGCCGCCCCCTATGAATCTCTCACCGGAAATCCCAAGCTCCCCGCAGCCGCAGCAGTACCGGAATTTTGCAACTTTTCAGACATGGCTGACCAAGCTGTGTTTAACCCCTACGAAAGCCAGGAATACACCCAATACTGTCAGATCGTGCGCGATTGGAATCTGTCCGGTTACCTGGGTGCGGACCCTGTCACCTATGACAGCGACACTGCCAACCGCGACCTGGATTTTCAGCAGGGGAAGCTCTTCTCCTACTTTATCCAGTACGCCCCAGGTACTGCAGAGTCTCTGAGCGCGTCCATCGGACACGAGGTCGGGTTTGTGCCTTTGATGTCCCCCCTGTTTGAAACGCGCAACGCCATGGCCGGCCTTCTGGCCATTTCCTCCTCCTGCGAGCACCCCGACAAGGCCCTTGCCCTCATCAATTTGCTCAACACGGATGAATATGTGGGCACCCTCCTCCGTCACGGCATGGAAGGGGTGCACTACACCGCCGTGGGAGACCACCAGGTGGATAAAACCATGGGCGGGACCGTGACCGACCCCACCTACGATTATTCTTACGGCTGGCAGTTTGGCACACCGTTCAACCAGAAGTGGGACATCAGTTACCCCGACAATATCCAACAGCTGTTTCTGGCATACAACGACTCTGCCATCACCTCCCCAAACAGCGGCTTTTCCTTTCAGACCACGTCCGTAGCGTCACAGATGCCTGCCCTGTCCAATGTGGTGGCCCAGTATGCCCCTTACCTGGAGACGGGTTCTGTGGACCCCTCCCGGTACATTCCAGAGTTTTTGGACGCCCTAAAGGCCAATGGCTTGGATGATCTGCTCCAAGAGGTTTCCACCCAGCTTACCGCATTTCTCGCCTCTTCCTAACGGCCTGGCTGGCTTCTCCCCCTTCCACCTCTACACCATAGGCCCTGACAACTTTCCATCGAAATTCGCCGAAGGATAAAAAATATCCCACCCGCCTGCACTGCATGAAAGCCATCCGCTTGGAGATACTGAATACAGTATCTTCCAAACGAGGTGGCTTTTGTGCAAGGTAAGGTGGACTTATGCGGCGTGAACACGTCAAAACTCAAGGTACTGAAAAGTGAGGAGAGCATCGCCCTGCTCCGCCGGGCCCGTCAGGGGGATCTGAAGGCACGAGAGGAGCTGATCGCCGGAAACCTGCGTCTGGTGCTCTCGGTGATTCAAAAATTTGCAGGCCGTGGAGAGCACATGGACGACCTGTTCCAGGTGGGCTGTATCGGGCTCATCAAGGCCATTGACAACTTCAATGTGGATCTGGACGTGAAATTCTCCACCTACGGCGTGCCCATGATTATCGGCGAAATCCGCCGTTTTCTACGGGACAACAGCACCATCCGGGTGTCCCGCTCCCTTCGGGACACCGCCTATAAGGTCCTGCAAGCCAGGGAGGCCTTTCAAAACGAGCATCAGCGGGAGCCCAGTCTGGACGAGCTGGCAAAGATTTTGGAGCTGCGACGGGAGGACATCGTCACCGCCATGGATGCGGTGATGGACCCCATCTCCCTGTTTGAGCCGGTATACTCTGACTCCGGTGACGCCGTGTGCGTGATGGACCAGGTGCGGGACGGCAAAAATACGGACGAGGCATGGCTGGATCACATCGCCCTCAGCGACGCCATCTCCAAGCTGGGAAAGCGGGAACAGGAGATCCTGGAACTGCGCTTTTTCCAGGGTAAGACTCAGATGGAGGTGTCCGCCGAAATCGGCATTTCCCAGGCCCAGGTGTCCCGGCTGGAAAAGCACGCCCTCAAGCAAATTCGGAAAGAGTTTTAGCAACACAAGCCGTGGGAGCATTTCCCGCGGCTTGTGTTGTTACATCAGCTTCAAGATTTCCTGTTTCAGACGGCCAATGATCCGCTTTTCCAGCCGTGATATGTAGGACTGAGAGATGCCCAGCCATTCCGCTACCTCCTTCTGGGTGCGCTCCGCCTTTCCGTCCAGGCCGAAGCGCATGGTGATGATGGACCGCTCCCGGGGGTTGAGTTTGCTCACCGCCTGAAAGAGAAGATCCCGCTCCACATCCTCCTCCATGGGTTTTTCGATGACATCGCTGTCGGTGCCCAACACGTCGGAGAGGAGCAGCTCGTTGCCGTCCCAGTCGGTGTTCAGCGGCTCCTCCAGGGACACCTCTCCCTTTCGGTTGGCGTTTTTTCTCAGGTACATCAGAATTTCATTTTCAATACACCGGGAGGCATAGGTGGCCAGCTTGATGTTTTTCCCCGGGTTATAGGTCTCCACTGCCTTAATGAGGCCGATGGTGCCAATGGAGATCAGGTCCTCAATGCCCACCCCGCTGTTTTCAAACCGGCGGGCAATGTACACCACCAGACGGAGGTTGTGCTCAATGAGCTTAGAGCGGATGGCCTGGCTGGGCCCCTCCCGCTCCCAAGTGTCCAAAACCTCCCGCTCCTCCTCCTTACTCAGCGGGGGCGGCAGGGTGTCGCTGCCCCCGATGTAAAAGATGGTCCCCGGCAGATGAATCCCCAGCTTGGACAAAAATCCGCACAGTCTGATGTACCACAGCCCTCTCATGTTCACATACCTCCAAACAGTCCTTGATACGCGCCCCCGTCATTGACGGGTGTGGGGGACAGGGCCAGCAGCAGGCTGCCCATGCTCCGCCCGTTGACCCGCACCCCCTGGGTAGGATAAGCCAGCAGCATCCCCCCCTCCACCCCCACCGCCCGGTAGGGCACCAACCGCACACCGTGGACCCCCTGGTCGTGGCAGAGCCGGGCACACTCAATGGGGTGGGATACGTCCGCCCCAGGGGGCAGCAGCCAGGAAAAATCCCGCCAGTACGCCACCACCACCGGGCGGTTGGTGACAGGGTCAGCCAGGGTGAGCCCTGTGTCGTGGAGGGCGGTCATAGACACCACCCGCTGGGGAAAGGTCAGTTCCATATGTACCAGCGCTGAGCCGGTGTGGGCCCCCAGCCGCCGCAGCAGCAGGGAAAACACGAAATAACAGGTCAGAAAGACCACCAACAGCAGTCTCAGATCCAGTTGGGTATACAGCACCCCGGAGCGCAGGGTCAGGGAGGTGTTGCCCAGCCACTCAAAGCCCAGCACCGCCCCGGCCAGAGCCGCCGAGGCGGCAAAAAACATTCCCAACACCCGCCACAGCCGCACCTCTCCCCCGTAGGCGCACACCACCATCAACACCGCCACCGCCAGCTTACAGGGCAGGGCGGCCAGCCACCCCAGAACGGGGAGGAAGAGGGCCACCGCATACATGGCCCCCAGCGCCGAACCCAGGGCAATGCGCCACCGGCACAGCCCCGCCCCGGCCAGCCGCCCCGCTCCCAGCAGCAGCAGGTGATTGGCCACAAAGTTGAGCAGCCACAGCAGGTCCACATACACCACAGTCATTGCCATCCCTCCCCTGGGCGTCGGGCCAAATCGGCTGTCTCCGATTATAGGCCCCAGGCACTCCAAAAAAGGTCAAAGGCTGTTTCAACCCAAAAAAGCCCGAGGGGCGGGGGTCTCCCCCGTCCCTCGGGCTTTGAGCGTGTCGAAAAAGTTCGACACGCTTCTCAAAAATGCAAGCATTTTTTCGAGGGGATGCAGCCCGCTGCGCGCATAATCGGGTCAAAGGGCGACCCGATTCCACACTGGCGGGCTGAGATGTGTTTTTTTCGATGCTCATGTCCCCGAAAAAAACAGATTTGGCACATTGTCAAGTCAAGTGCAACACATCGTGGTAAAAGACTTCGAATGGGGAACGCCAGCCTAAACATTTGCGGGGCCTGAGGTTGAGGCGGTGAACAAAGGCAGCGATCAAATCATCTGGCACAGG
>DVKO01000027.1 GCA_018715985.1 Candidatus Enterenecus avicola | reverse complement strand
TCAAGTGTAGGCCGCATTCCAACATGGGTAACACCATAATATGTCTGACTATCCAATAGGATTTTTGCCACATATACACCTGTTTCTGGTAAAGTCGCGTGTTCGTCCACTTCTATATTTGCGGTAGGTGTCCCAACGTGCTTTCCGATTCCTCGGCCATGCACAACAGTTCCCGTTATCGTATAAATAGGTTCCATATTGTCCTTTTCTTTCATAGCTATCCTCATATAATTCCATTCATTGATAGAATGATTAGAACACAAGTAATAATAATCATAACAGCGAGCAAGATTAACCCATTTCGTTTTTGTTTACTATTTTCTTTCTCCGACATGGCAACGTAACCGCTTTTCCTTAAGGCTGTAATTACAGGTTTATATAGCAAAAATGTTATCGCAGCGTTTAACACACTTTTTAATAAATTGAAGGGAAGAAATGCCGGGAGCAGTAATTCTACAACCGCTTCTCTTGGGTATCCCATATAAAGCGGTGTAATCAGGTAATTCCACAACATCATAACTGAAACCGTGGTTACACACCCAACGAAAAGACCAATTACTGCGCCAGAGATAGTCCGCTTTTTCTTATAAATCGCAGAAGCAGTACACGCAAAGGAAACCGTTTGAACAATATTCATAATGCAACCTAAAATTCCCGTGTCACTAACTGTTATCATTTCAATAGTGGCTACAATAACCGATACAATGCAAGAAGTCATCGGCCCCCAAATCAATCCACCTAAAGTAACTATAACGTCCGACGGGTCATATTTCAAAAATAACACGACAGGTATTCTTCCAACGGCCATGATTACATATGTAATTGCACATAGCATACCGATTGTTGTGATTTTTTTAGTTTTGCTGTTCATATGAATTTCCTCCATTGCGTAAAAAATAGCACCTAAAAGGAAATGCCTTTTGGGTGCTAAAAATATTTATAGAACGCAAAACATTGTGTAGCTGTTTTGAAAGTCCTATACCATCTTCTTTTATCCAGACTATACTGTTGGTTTTGGAATTGCACCAAATCATGCGTTTTCACGCTCGCGGACTTTACCGCCAATCGGGAATTTCACCCTGCCCCGAAGACACTTCTATTCAGTTGTTCATATCAAGAATACCTCTTATATCGAACATCTGCAATAGTTCTCGAAGATTTCGGAAACATTTCGGAAGTGTGTATGTGTTCTGAAAATAACGGAATAGGGGTGGCTGTCTATCAAATTCTTGTGTGTTACTTTATGGCACATGAGCATTCGCGCCGGGGACTAAAAATTTTATCTTGCAATTTGCAGGGGAGAGGAGTACACTGACAGTCAAACAGGCAGAGTAGGTGCGCACGTGTGGTTCTCCCTCCAGAGGGAGACAGTGCCGGCGGGACGGGGAGTTGTCCGCCGGACGAATAGCACGAGGGGAAACCCCAGGCTTGCAGTGTGCCCACCGCATCCCGCTGCCGCATAGCGGAGCCATTGTCCCTCCTTTGTGCGGCGTTCCCGATTTCGGGCTGCCCGTGCAAAGGAGGTATTTTTATGGACAAACACACGCCCCTGAGAGATGGGGCACAGGCGGTGGAGTACATCCACTCCTTTTCCTGGCTGGGCAGCCGTCCTGGCCTGGAACGTACCAGACAGCTGCTGTCCGCCATGGGCAACCCGGAGGAGAAGCTGCACTTTGTCCACATTGTGGGCACCAACGGCAAGGGCTCCACGGCGGCCATGCTGGCCAGTGTGCTCACAGCGGCGGGCTACCGCACGGGGCTGTACACCTCCCCCTACATCCACCACTTTGAGGAGCGAATGACGGTGGATGGGGGGGAGATCGGCGGGGAGGAGTTGGCCGAGATCACCCAGTGGGTGGGCACACTGGCCGACCAGATGGAGGAGCACCCCACCGAGTTTGAGCTGGTCACC
This sequence comes from Candidatus Enterenecus avicola, assembly GCA_018715985.1. GTDB lineage: Bacteria > Bacillota > Clostridia > Oscillospirales > Oscillospiraceae > Enterenecus > Enterenecus avicola. The sequence goes on along the minus strand of DVKO01000027.1, from coordinate 5,702 downwards.
TGTGTGGCCCTGGAGTTTTACCGCCGCCGGGGATGCGACATCGTGGTGCTGGAGGCGGGCATGGGGGGTCGGCTGGACTCCACCAATGTCATCCCTGCCCCCCAGGCGGTGGTCATCACCAACATTGGCCTGGACCACACCGCCCAGCTGGGCAACACCGTGGAGGCCATCGCCGGGGAGAAGGCGGCGGTCATCAAGGACGGCTGTCCCGTCATTCTCTATGAGCAGAGTGAGGGGGTCACCCAGGTGGTGGAGAAGGTGTGCCAGACCCACCACGCCACCCTCACCATCGCCCGGGCCCAGTCCGTGGAGCTGGAGCGGGAGAGCCCGGAGGGGCAGTGGTGGAACTGGAAGGGAGACTCCCTCTTTGTCCCTCTGCTGGGAGACAACCAGCGGCACAACGGGGCGGTGGTGCTCCGTACTCTGGAGGCCATCTCCCACAAATACCCCGTGTCTGCCCAGGCCCTCCGGGAGGGCTTGGAACGGGTGCGCTGGCCCGGTCGCTTTGAAGTGCTGCGCCGCCGCCCCTGGTTTGTGGTGGACGGGGGACACAACCCCCAGTGCGCCGCCACGGTGGCGGACAATCTAAACCGCTATTTCCCGGGAAAAGCCCCGGTGCTCCTCATGGGGGTGCTGGAGGACAAGGACCGGGCGGGGCTGTGTGAGCTGGTGGCCCCGTTGGCCCAGGCCTTTGTCACCATCACGCCCCCCAGCCCCCGGGCCCTGGACGCCCAGACCCTGGCCCAGGAGCTGTCTGCCTATGAAAAGCCGGCCTATGCCGCCGCCTCCATTCCCCAGGGGGTGGAGCGGGCCATGGAGCTGGCAGGGGAGGACGGGGTGGTGTGTGCGCTGGGCTCCCTGTATTCGGTGGGAGAGATTCGCACCTATGTTTTGTCGAAAAAGGGAGATTGATGATGAATAAAAGAATACCTGTTCTGGTTTTGGCACAAGTGGCGGTGCTGCTGGCCATGGAAGTGATGTTGTCCCGATTTTTCTCCATTGCCACCCCGGTGACTAAATTCAGCTTTGCGTTTGTACCTCTGGCCATATGCGGCGCCCTGTTTGGCCCTGTGTACGGCGGAATTATGGGGGGACTGGCGGATCTGCTGGGCGCCATCCTCTTTCCCATCGGCCCCTACTTCCCCGGCTATACCTTAAATAACGCCCTTCACGGCGTGGCTCTGGGCATGGCCCTGAAGGAGGGACGGCGGAAGTGGTGGCAGCTGGTGCTGGCCCTGGTGTTTAACCATGTGGTGGTGGGCGTTTTCCTGGCCGCTCTATGGGGGCATATGCTCACAGGCAACCCCTACTGGGCAGTGGCTGGGGCTCGGGTGGTGCAGACTGCGGTGATGGCCCCGGTGCAGTTCATCATCATCGGCCTGATGCAGCGCCCGGTGGAGAAGTACTCCGTGTTTGCCCAACGGTATCGTCTTGTCTGAGGCTCTATTTCATAATGTATGCCATGTCCGCATACCTTCTTTTGAAGAGGAGGTGTGAGGGCATGGCTTTTTTTGCCCAGGTGGGCACGATGCTCTGGAGCGGACCGCTGTTGGTGGGATTTCTGGTGGTGGGGCTGTACTATTCCCTGCGTACAGGCTTCTTTCAGATTTTTGGGTTGCCCGTGTGGTTCAAACACACGGTGGGGGCACTGTGGAAGAGACAGAAGCAGGCACGGGAGGGAGTGACCCAGCTGCAAGCCCTGTCCACCGCCCTGGCAGCCACCATCGGTACAGGGTCAGTGGCGGGAGTGGCGGCTGCCATTTTCTTTGGCGGACCGGGGACGGTGTTCTGGATGTGGGTCTCCGCCCTGCTGGGGATGATGACCGGGTGCGGGGAGAAAATTCTGGCCATCTGCTTCCGGGAAAAGGATGAGAAGGGGCAGTGGCGGGGCGGCCCCATGACCTACATTCAACAGGGGTTGAAGCTGCGGTGGCTGGGGTGTGTGTACGCCCTTTTGTGCGTGGCAGAGACCCTGGTGGGGGGCAACCTGGCCCAGGCCAACTCCATCGCCACCGCCCTGGAGCGCTCGGCAGGTGTCCCGCCCAAGGTGGTGGGGGTGGTGCTGGCGGTGGTGGTGTCGGCGGTGCTCATGGGGGGCATCCGCCGGGTGTCCCGGCTCAGCCAGCTGCTGGTGCCCATCATGGCGGGGGTATTCCTGGTGGGCGGCGTGGGGGTGATCGCCGTCAACGCCCAGCGGCTCCCTCAGGCAATGGAGCAGATCATCACCTATGCCTTTGCCCCCAAGGCGGTGGTGGGGGGCTATTCCATGGGCCTGGCCCTGCGCTATGGCGTGGCCCGGGGAGTGTTCAGCAACGAGGCGGGGGTGGGGATGTCCGCCATGGCCCATGCCTGTGCCCAGGTGGACCACCCGGGCAAGCAGGGGATGTGGGGCATCTTTGAGGTGTTCTTTGCCACCCTGGTGATCTGCACGGTGACCTCTCTGGTTATTCTCACCTCCGGCGTGTATGACCCCATAGCCGCCCAGGAGATGCTTGCCACAGGAGAGATTCCCCGGGAAATGCTGGGCAGCAATCTGGCCGCCTCCGCATTTGCCACCCTGTGGGGAGTGGCGGGGGAGTGGATGGTGACGGTGTGCCTGACCCTCTTCGCCTTTACCTCTCTGGTGGGGGCGGGATATTACGGCCGGAGAGGGGTGGAGACGTTGACCCGCTCCCGTTTCGTGCTGGGGGTATACCATGTGGCGTTCCCGCTGTGCGTGGTGGTGGGGGCTGTGGGGGACCTGGCTGCGGTGTGGGAGCTGGTAGATCTGTGCAACGGCCTGCTGGCCATTCCCAATCTGGTGGCCCTGCTCCTCCTCTCGCCGGTGGCGCTGCGCTCCCTGCGGGAGTGGCAGACCATAAATAAAATGAAAAAGAATGAAAAAGGGTGTTGACATTGGCGGAGAATCTGGTATAATGACCTTCGTTGACCGCGCAAGAGACCGCATGGAGTGGTATCGAAGAGGTCATAACGAGCACGATTGGAAATCGTGTGACGGTCAAAAGCCGTCCGAGGGTTCGAATCCCTCCCACTCCGCCAAAACCCCGAACGTTTTACGTTCGGGGTTTTCCTTTTTCCCTATTCACTCTTCCCTAAGCCTCACGGATTCAGGAGAGGTACAAAGTGTGCACCGGCGGAAGCGGCTGTGTTACGGCTGCTTCCGCCTTCTCTTTTTCGCCCCTTGCTATCGCTGGGATGGGCAGGCGGGATAGCCCGCCAGAGCTGCCTTTGAACGGGAAGGGCCATCGTTGATTTTTTGTGTGCAAAACGCACAAAAACGAGAAAAATACGAAAAAATTTAGGTAGCACGCTTGGAATAGATGGAAAACAGTCGAGATGTTTAGTCAAAATGACGGAGCAAAAGGGTTGCAAAACGGTTGATAATGGGTTACAATACGGTTACAATTTGACAACAAATTGAAACAAGGAGCGATTGAATGAACGTGAAAGTGACCAGCTTGATGCTGGCAACACTCATGGCATGCACATTAATCCAGCCCACGCAAGCAGCCCAGCCCCAGGCGACAAAGCCGATCATCCAAGAGATTGGCGGCGTGGATGAGCTGCTGCAAGTTGTCTCTGCTGAGGCCACGGCCGCACGGCGGGCCGCAGAGGACATTGAGCACCCCCAGGGCATCGGCCTGTATCTGGACAGCGTTCCGCTGTTGGAGGTACCCCGGGCCATGCGCGGCGGCGAGTGCTATGTTGCCGTAGATTCCTTCCTGAAAGCGGCCCAGCCTCAGGCTGTGGTCACTCCGGTGGACGGCGGCATCTCCGTGACCGCATCGGCCACTGTACAGACCGAGAGCGGCGCTGTGGAGGACACCTTGGAGATGACGGTGTATCAGGGGGCCAGCTATGTGGTGGCCAATGACCGCTATCTCTACCTGGACCAGGGTGTGACGGATCTGGATGGCCACCTGGCCATTCCCGTGGACACCATGGCCAAGATCCTGAACCTGAATCTGGTTCGGGATGAGCAGACCGGGTATATCCGCCTGTACACCCAGCCGGGGCAGGGCTATATCACCCCCGGCAGCGAATACTATAACAGCGATGACTTTTACTGGCTCTCCCGGATCATTTATTCGGAGAGCGGGAACCAACCCCTGGCGGGGAAAATTGCAGTGGGCAACGTGGTGATGAACCGGGTGGCCAGCTACAAATTTCCCAACAGCGTGTACGGGGTGATCTTCCAAACCAACCAGTTTAGCCCCGCTTCCAGCGGAGCCATCTACCGGGACCCCAACTGGGACAGCGTGGTGGCAGCAAAACTGGTTCTGGACGGAGCGGTGGTGCTGGATAACGCTCTGTTCTTTAACCGGGCAGGATTGGACTGCTACGCCTCCCGGAATCGTGCCTATGTGGCCACCATTGGTGCCCACTCCTTTTATGCCTAACGAGTGTTGCGTGCCCCCCAATGTTTGGGGGGCACAATTTTTTTCTCAAGAAAAAGAAAAAAGGGGGTTGACTTTTGGCGGAAACCTGTTATACTAACAAAGGCTCAAGCGAGCAAACAAAAAACAAGTGAACATAGCGGATTAGTGTAATGGTAGCACACCAGACTCTGACTCTGTTTGTGAGGGTTCGAATCCTTCATCCGCTGCCAAATGGACATGACCTGGGTCATGTCCATTTTCTTTTTCTCAGAAAAACCCACCTCTTGCCTGGAGAAAGGCAAAGTGATATAATAATTTGCTATCATGTGTGCCCTGGGGATAAACGACCCCCCAGGGACATATCTATGGACTGAGAAGAGAGGGTACCCCGGGGTATCCGTTTCCTATGGCAAATTCCACCCATAAAGGAGAATGGTCATGAAGATTGTTGTATTGGCAGGGGGCCTGAGCCCTGAGCGGAATGTCTCGCTGTCCAGCGGCTGCAAAGTGTGTGCTGCGCTGCGGGAGCGGGGGCATCGTGTGGCCTTTGTGGATATGTTTCTGGGCACCCACGCCCCGGTGGACACCTTGTTTGACGCCCCCCTGGATGAGGAGCTGACTCGGGTGGGCCGGGTGGCGCCCGATCTGGAGAAGGTGAAGGCCTCCCGCCCGGAGGGCGGGGCCAGTCAGTTCGGCCCCGGTGTGCTGGAGCTGTGCGCCCAGGCGGATGTGGTGTTTCTGGCCCTCCACGGGGCCTGCGGCGAGGACGGCCGGGTGCAGGCGGCCCTGGATCTGATGGGCATTCCCTACACCGGCTCCAACTACCTGGGCTCTGCCATTGCCATGGACAAGGACCTGACCAAGCGCATTGTGGCGCCCCTGGGGGTGACCACCCCCAAGTGGGAGCGGGTGGACTATACCGCTTTGGATATTCCCGGCCTGGTGGATCGGCTGGAGGTGCCCTGTGTGGTCAAGCCCGTGGACTACGGCTCCTCCATCGGCGTGTCCATCCCCCGCACCAAGGAGGAATTGAAGGCGGCGCTGGAAGAGGGACTGGAGCTGGGCGGCCGCTGTGTCGTGGAGCAGTATGTGTCCGGCCGGGAGATCCAGGTGGGCATCCTGGAGGGGAAGGCCCTGCCCTCCATTGAGATCATCCCCAAAGAGGGGTTCTACGATTACGAGAACAAGTACCAGCCCGGGGCGGCAGATGAGATCTGCCCGGCCCAGATTCCCCAGCAGTGGGAGCAGCGGCTGGCCCAGGCCGCTTTGAAGGTGTTCCACGGGGTGGGGCTGGCGGTGTACTCCCGGGCGGACTTTATCGTC
>DVKO01000026.1 GCA_018715985.1 Candidatus Enterenecus avicola | reverse complement strand
TGTCCCCGAAAAAAACAGATTTCAATTTATTTTCCCATCTTCGGATGGGAAAACTCTGCCGAGGGCTTTTTGACGATGCAAGATCATCTGTCCTTCTTGCATTGACGCAAGGTTTTTCGGCAGCCTGAAACCCCCGAGGCCGTCCCGGCCTCGGGGGTTTTCCTTTGGGTATGTGGTTGGACTGGGGCTCACAGCTCCCGCTTCTGATAGAAGCGGATGGACAGCCGCCAGGATAGGGCGTATACCGCTACCACCACTCCCAGTACTGCTACCAGGCTCCATAAGCTTTGTGCCACAGACAATGAAATCCCGCTCACATCCAATCCTACCATCACACCGCATATGACTCCAAGAATCGCCAGATAGAAAATGCGTCCCTTTTCTGCTCCTAGCTTAAAGACCACGGGAAGAATCAAAACGGGGGCCAGACAGCCAATCGTCAGAAGAATCACACCCATTCTCATCCACGCTTCCAGGGAAAACGATCCATATATCTCCATGCGCACAGCGGCCACAGCCATGGACAGCAGGAAAAAAGCACCGCCTAAGCACAACCCCACCAGGTACTTGCCCGTGACCAGCTGTGCTCTGGTATACGGAAGGGTTCCGCTGTATTGCTCCCATTTGTCGTGTTCATCATAGGCCATCAGGCTGACCGGTATGACATTGGACACCACCATGGGATAGATCAAAAAAATCTGCATGTCTTCTTCCAAACAAGACATAATCAACATCCCCGCAATCACCAACGCAAACCAAGCGAAATTACGCTTTGCCACATAAAAATCTTTGAGCAGCAACCCTTTCATGTTACGCCGCCTCCTTCACCATAAAGATAAACAGCTCTTCGATGCTCACAGGGCTCACCTGCATCCCAGCAGGCACCCCGTCCCGGCGCACCAGGGCCTCCACCCCGTAGGGGGAGGTTTTGACCCCCTTCACCGCCGCCTGGTCCAGCTCAGACAGCTGCTCCCGGGAGCAGTGGATGAGCCCGTATTCCTCCAGCAGCCGGTCCTTCTCCTCACACAGCATCAGCTTTCCCTGGTGCAAAAAGGCGATGTAGTCGCAGATCTTCTCCAAATCGCTGACAATGTGGGAGGAGATGAGCACCGCATGGTCCTCGTCCCGGGTGAACTCGCTGAACATCTCCACCACCTCGTCCCGCACCACCGGGTCCAGCCCCGAGGTGGCCTCGTCCAAAATCAGCAGCTTGGGGTGGTGGGACAGGGCCACGGCAATGCCCAGCTTCATCTTCATCCCCTTGGAGTACTCCTTGAAGGGGCGTTTTTCTGGCAGATTCAGCTTTTTCAGGTACTGGGCATACAGCTCTTTGTCCCACCGGGTGAAGGTGCGGGCCATGACCTTGCCCACCTGCACCGCACTCAGGCAGGCCGGGATGCCCACTTCGTCCAGCACCACCCCGATGTCCTGCTTGGTGAGGGTGATGTTCTCCCGGTTGTCCCGGCCCAGGAGGGTGATGGTGCCCTCATCCCGGCGGATCATGTCCAAAATCAGCTTGATGGTGGTGCTCTTCCCCGCCCCGTTCTCCCCGATGAGGCCCATGATGCACCCGCAGGGCAAGGTGAGATTTAGATTGTCCAGACAAAAGTCCCCGTAGCGTTTGGTCAGATTTTTAATTTCCAAGGCGTTCATATCCTCACTCCTCCATACTCAGGCGGAACATCTCCATCAGTTCCTCTCGGCTCAGCTGGCAGGCCGCCGCCAGCTTCCAGATTTCTTCCATGTGGCCTTCTATCTGCTTGAGGGTCTCCTCCCGCAGCAGCTCCACATTCTTGGGGGCCACAAAACAGCCCTTGCCCGGCAGGGTGTAGAGAAAGCCCTCCCGCTCCAGCTCCTCATAGGCCCGCTTGGTGGTAATGACGCTGATGCGCAGGTCCTTGGCCAGATTGCGGATGGAGGGCAGGGCCTGGTCCGCCTCCAGCTCCCCGCTGATGATCTGATTTTTGATCTGGGTGTAGATCTGGTCATAGATGGGCGCCCCGCTGCGGTTGTCAATGTAGAGATCCAAACCATCACCTCGTCTCCTATCTGTGTATGTACAGTATATACAGTAGGTACAGTATTGTCAAGAGGGTCTGCGCAATTTTTTCATCTCCCTGCGGTGGAGGGGTTTCCCGCCCTTTCTCCATTGACCCATGTGGTTTTTTTGGATATAATGAAGCGTTGAGTTTATAAAAATACCCAGGAACGTATGGAGGTATCCCGATATGAAAGAAATCATCCTGCTCAAGCAGGGCGAAATGGTGCTCAAGGGGCTCAACCGCCGGGCCTTTGAGGAGAAGCTCATGGGCAACGCCAAGCGGCGGCTGAAAAAGTACGGCTCTTTTAAGGTCTACACCCGCCAGTCCACCACCTACATTGAGCCCCAGGACGAGTTTTGCGACTTTGAGGGGGCCTGGGAGGCCATGGGCAAGCTGTTCGGCGTGGCGGGCCTGTGTCGGGCCCGGGCCTGCGCCAAGGACAAGGACGCCATTCTGGAATGCGTCAAGGAGTATCTGGGGGACCAGCTGTCCATGGCCCGCTCCTTCAAGGTGGAGACCAAGCGGGCGGACAAGACCTTCCCCATGACCTCCATCCAGCTGTCCCAGTACGTGGGCGGGGAGCTCCACGACGCCTACCCCCACCTCATCGCCGATATGCACCACCCGGAATTTACCGTCCACGTGGAGGTGCGGGACTTTGACGCCTTTGTCCACGCCAACCCCACCGAGGGGGCGGGCGGCCTGCCCATTGGGGTGGGTGGACGGGCCCTGTCCCTCCTCTCCGGCGGCATCGACTCCCCGGTGGCCTCCTGGATGATCGCCAAGCGGGGGGTCATTGTGGACATGATCCACTTCTACTCCTACCCCTACACCTCCCCCGAGGCCAAGGAGAAGGTGCTGGACCTGGCCCGGCTGCTGGTGCCCTACACCGGCAAGACCTGCGTCCACGTGGTGCCCTTCACCAAAATCCAGGAGGAGCTGCGCCGCTCCTGTCCCGAGAACCTGTTCACCATCCTCATGCGCCGGTTTATGATGCGCATTGCCTGCCGGGTGGCGGAGAAAAACGGCATCCAGGCCCTGGTCACCGGTGAGTCGGTGGGCCAGGTGGCCAGCCAGACCCTGGAGGCCATGGCCTGCACCAACGCCGTGTGCACCGTGCCCGTGCTGCGCCCGGTGGTGGGTATGGACAAGGAGGAGATCGTGCGCATTTCCCGCAAGATCGGCACCTTTGAGACCTCCATTCTCCCCTACGAGGACTGCTGCACCGTGTTCACCCCCAAGCACCCCCGCACCAAGCCGAAGGTGGAGGAGCTGGTGGAGGCCGAGCAGGCCCTGGATGTGGACGCCCTGGTGGAGGAAGCCGTGGCGGGGATTGAGCGGGTCATGCTGGATTTTTGAAGCCAAAAGGCTCCCCTGTGCAAGGGGAGCTGTCAGCCGCATGGCTGACTGAGGGGTTGACGCTGCCCTGGTGCCGACAATCCCTCCGCCCCGGCTGACGCCGGGCCACCTCCCTTTACACAAGGGAGGGCACATAACCTAGCCCTCGCAGTGACAAAACAAGACGGTGCGGACCATCCATCGGTCTGCACCGTCTTTTCTCATTCGCTGTCTTGAATCCGCCAATAGCCCTGGGCGTTCCGCTCCAGCAGCCCCTCCCCCACCAGGTCCCGGCGGAGGGTGCACACGTCGTCATGGTACCGGGCCAGAATGGCGTTCACCTCTGGCTCTGGGTAGATGTGCTTAGGCTCGAACTGCTCCACTAACGCCTGGAGCACAATGCGCTTTTTCTTGCGCTGGGCGGGGATGGTTTTCAGCCGTCCATCCTGGAAAAAGGAGTCCAGGACGTGCTGGCGGTATGCCTCGTCCCGCTGGGCCTGGAGGTCTGCCTCCTCCGACTCCTCCTGCACAATGTCCAGGATCGTGGTATCAAACAAATCCCGGTTCAAGGCGTACATGGTGTAATACTGGCTCTTATAGGAGGACACCGCCCCGGCCTGGGTCAACTTTTTCAGGTGGAAGGACACGGTGGCGGCGGTGAGCCCCAGCCGCTGGGCCAGCCGCTCCACGTACATATCCTCCACCGCCAGGGATTTCAGAATTTGCAGCCGGGACTTGTCCGCCAGACACTTAAACAGGCCGATGGCCTCGGTTTCCGTCATGCCTTCGCCCCCCAAATGGCCCGGAAGGTGCAGCTCACGTCCTCCGCCGCCTCCAGCTTCAACCGCTCCAGATGGGCGGCGATCTCGTCCCCTCGGGTCGTTGCCTTCTCCCGGGCCTCCACCCAATGGGCAGGAATCTCCTCCAGCTTTTTGAGGAAAAAGCCCTCCACCCCCTGGGGATTGTCGGGGTTTTGTTCCACAGCCACCTTGAGAATGGTGGAAAAAATGCCGTACACATTGCCCTGGATAGCCTGGAAGTTGGCCTCGTCCCCCCGGTCATCCGCCATGAGCTGGGCTCGGGCCTGGGCGCACTGGGCCACCTGCTCCTCCAAGTACTCCTTCATGCGGGATAGCTTCTGGTCCATGGTTCCGTCTCCTCTCTGATTGGGTTAATTTATTTATACACTTATCTAATCAGGTTGTCAACACCATTTAGATAAATATCTAATCAATCAGAGAGTGCCGTTCTTCATCTGCCCTTCAATGCCTGTGCAAAGAATCTTTGCACCCCATTTTCTAAGCCACTGCTCACATCTTTTTCCTGCATATCGTAGTAATATATCCCGCTTTTGATGTCTTTGGACAGGGCATCCAGAGGAAAGCCCTCCACACGCCTGGGGTGGGGTTGAGAGACCAGAAGGAACGGCTCTGTGGCCAGGGACAAATCCATGCTCTCATAGCTGGTGGTCTCATCTAAAATGAGACAGATGGCGTTTCGATACCGAGCGGTAAGTGTTCCCCCGTACTGTTGAGCCAGGGCGCCGTAATACGCTATCATCTCCTCATCACTCAGCTCCCTGCCCTGGACTCTACGCACATAAATCCCCGGCTGCTGATCCTCCCGCACCTCATCAAAATACAGGCCACTGTCACAGGAGAACACTGGCATATGGAACGCCTCATAGTATGCATTTGCCTTGATTCTGGCGTTTTCCAGGAGGGTGGTCCCGGTTTCCGCCACCTGGGGGATGGCGCAATTCAAATCATTCAGTCCCATGATGTGGACACCCAACGGCTGAACTGCCCGCTTAATGGAGTTCATTTTGGCTTCATTTGTGGTTCCGCATAGAAGTTTCATATTTCTCCCTCACCCCTTTGATGTTCTCTGATGGAATCCCTGCAACGCATCTGACCACGTCGGAACAACTCCATCCTCTGGATTCTTCCTTTTTCAAATCTGACAGATTTTGATGCATCTGTCCCGATTATACCTCATTCTCCCCTGTCGGCACAGGTCTTTTCTTTGCAGTCCTTGGGTTTCTGGCGTAGGGGCCTGGCAAGCCACGGCCCCTACCACAGCACCACAAAAAGCATGGCACAGCCCTAACACGCAACAGGAGCGCCGCAGCTGCGGCGCTCCTTTGTTGCGTTTGGATGAGGTTTTAGTGCACGTCCAGCACGTCGGTGCCGTGCTCCACCTGGCCGTCGGTGACCAGCTGGCAGGAGGTGAACTCGTCCACGTTGCCCACTACCACAGGGGTGATGGTGCGGTAGCCCGCCTCCTGGATGGCCTTGCGGTCCATGGTGCCGATGAGGTCGCCACGGCGCACCTTGTCGCCCTCCCGGATGGTGAGCAGGAAGGGCTTGCCCTGGAGCTGGATGGTGTCAATGCCCATGTGCACCAGCACGTCCAGACCGCCGTCGGTCATGAGGGTAAAGGCGTGCTTGGTGTCAAAGACCATGGTGATGGTGCCGTCGGCGGGGGCGTATACCTTGTCGTCCTCGGGCTCCACGGCGAAGCCGTCTCCCACCATCTTCTCGGAGAACACGCCATCCCCCACCTCAGACACGGGCATCACCTTGCCGGTGAAGGGGCTGGCTACCATGCCGCCCTTCACAGCGGGAGCGGCCTGGGTCGGGGCCTCCACAGCGGCAGGCTCCTGGTAGTTGGCTAGGTAGCTCTCCACATTGGAGCGGATCACCGACACCCGGGGGCCGTATACGATCTGCACGCCCTTCCCGGCGGTGATGACGCCGGAGGCGCCGGTGGCCTTGAGCACCGCCTGGTCCACCTTGGCCCCGTCCTTGACGGTGCAGCGCAGACGGGTGATGCAGCAGTCCACGTCGGAGATGTTGTCCTTGCCGCCCAGACCGCGGACGATCTCGGCACTCAGAGCGTCATCACTGCCGCCCTTGGCACCGTTGTCGCCGCCCTTCTTCTGGGCGTCCACATCCTGGCGGGTGTACAGCTTGATCTCACCGGCGTTTTCCTCCCGACCGGGGGTCATGTAGTGGAACTTTTTGATCATGAAGGAGAACACCAGGAAGTAGGCCACAAAGTAGAACACACCCACGATGACCACCCAGATCCAGTTGGTCTTGGCGTTGCCCTGCATGATTCCGAAGAGGGTCAGGTCAATGAGGCCGCCGGAGAAGGTCATGCCCACCCCCACGTTGAAGATGTGCATGAGCATATAGGCCGCACCGGCGAACACGCAGTGGACGATGTACATGGCGGGGGCCACAAAGAGGAAGGTGAACTCCAGAGGCTCGGTGATACCGGTAATCATGGAGGTGAGGGCGGCGGAGAGCAGCAGGCCGCCCACCACCTTGCGGTTTTCCTTGCGGGCGCAGCGGTACATGGCCAGGGCCGCCCCGGGCAGGCCGAAGATCATCAGGGGGAACTTGCCGCTCATAAAGCGGGTGGCAGCCACGGAGAAGTGCTGGATGCCGGGAGTGGCCAGCTCAGCGAAGAAGATGTTCTGAGCACCCTCCACCAGCTGCCCCCCCACCATGGCGGTGCCGCCCACGGCAGTCTGCCAGAAGGGGATATAGAACACGTGGTGCAGGCCGAAGGGGATGAGGGCACGCTCAATGAAGCCGTACAGCCAGGTGCCGCCGTACCCGCTGGCCAGCACAAAGCCGCCCAGGTGGTTGATGCCGGTCTGGATGGTGGGCCAGATGTAGTACATGGCGATGCCCACCACCAGATAGGTGGCCGCGGAGATGATGGGAACAAACCGGGTGCCGCTGAAGAAGGAGAGCACCTGGGGCAGTTGGATCTTATAGAACCGGTTGTGGAGGGTAGCCACGCCCAGGCCCACCATGATGCCGCCGAACACGCCCATTTGCAGGGAGTTCAGGCCCACCACCGTGGTGGTGGCCCCCGACAGGTCGGGGGCGCCGAAGGCCTTGATCATAGCCCCTATGGTGGCGTGCATGACAAAGAAGGCAATGGCCGCAGACAGGGCCGCCACCTCCTTTTCCTGCTTGGCCATACCGATGGCCACGCCCATGGCAAAGATGAGGGGCAGGTTGTCAAAGACCACCGAGCCGGCGGCGTTGAGCACCTGCAAAATGGCGTAGATGAAGGTGCCGGGTCCCATGATGCCCATCAGGCCATAGGCCTCCAGCATGGTGGTGTTGGTAAAGGAGCCGCCAATGCCCAAAAACAGGCCCGCCACGGGCAAGATGGCGATGGGAAGCATAAAGGAGCGGCCCACCCGCTGCAATACGCCGAATACTTTGTCTTTCATCAATGATTCTCCTCCTTAGATCGGCCCATAGCCAGGGCCAAACGCTGTAAATGGACGGTCAAAAAGGTCAACTCTTCCCCGGGCAAGTCCAGGTCAAACACCCGCTTGAGCCGGTCCCGGACCCGAAGGGCGCAGGCAAAGGCCTGGGGGTAGTGCTCCCGGATCATACCCTGGAAGGCGGCGTCCTCCTGGGCCTGGGGCCTGGGACGGGCCAGCCGCTGGCCCAAGAATTTCAAGTGGGTGATAAGCCGCTCGTAGTCCAGCCCCTGCTGACAGGGCGTGGCGCCGTAGAACTCCGCCACCTCTCCCATGATTTCCCGCACCAGCTCGGTGATGCGTACCATGTCCGACATCCGCCCATCCAGTTGGGCGTTGACGATGTGCAGGGCGATGAACCCCGCCTCGTCCTCGCTCAGGCGCACCCCCAGGGCGCTCTCGATGATCTCCAGGGCCATCTGCCCCACCTCATACTCCTGGGTGTAGAAGGTCTTGATCTCCCACAGCAGCTGATTGGGGTAGTACACCCCGGTTTTGTGGCGCTGCATGGCAAAGGAGATGTGGTCGGTGAGGGTGATATACACATTTCCCGACAGGCGGCGCTCCAGCTGCCGCTCGGCACTCTCAATGATCTGGGTGCTCACCTCCAGGTACTCCGGGGGCAGCTCCACCATCAGCTGGGTCAGGCGCTGGGATTGGCTGTGGTCTTGCAGGGCGTACACCTTCTCCACCCGGGACGGGGCCACCACGTCCCCCGGGGCCTTCTTGAATCCGATGCCCGGCCCGCGCAGCACCACCTCATGGCCGCCGCTGTCCTTGGCGCAGACAAAGTTGTTGCCAATGGCCCGGACGATGCGGTAACCGGTCTTTGGGGAGGCCGGGGCGCTGTTATCCATGTCTCTCACCTTCTCTCAGATAAAAATAAAAGACCAAACCACACAGTGCCGTATTGTCTCCCACTGCATCGGTTTGATCTTGCCTGCCTTGACCAGTCACAAGTCCTTGTGAAATTGTCCACAGTGAGGATAGCTCATTGTGATAGGATTGTCAAGCAGAGATGGTTTAATTCCTCCACTTTTGGCGAACCATACAGATTCAATGCCAAGATTTTTGGCAAAAAGGCAAATGGCGCGCCCCGTAGGGCGCGCCATTTGAGCGTGTCGAAAAAGTTCGACACGCTTCTCAAAAATGCAAGCATTTTTTCGAGGGGATGCAGCCCGCTGCGCGCATAATCGGGTCAAAGGACGACCCGATTCCACACTGGCGGGCTGAGAAGTGTTT
>DVKO01000025.1 GCA_018715985.1 Candidatus Enterenecus avicola | reverse complement strand
CGCCCGTCAGGACCGCAAGACCAAGCCCCGGGATCCCATCTCCGCCAAGCTGGTGGCCAACCTGATCACCCGGGCCGGCGCCGACCGTGTGCTGACCATGGACCTGCACGCCAACCAGATTCAGGGCTTCTTTGATATCCCCGTGGACAATCTGCTGGGCTCTCCTGTGTTTGTGGACCACTTCCTCCGCCGCTTCGCCGCCGTCCACGACGAGACCATGGTGGTCTCCCCCGACGTGGGCTCTGTGGCCCGTGCCCGTGCCTTTGCCCAGAAGCTGGATATGCCCATGGCCATTGTGGACAAGCGCCGCCAGAAGGCCAACTCCTCTGAGGTGATGAACATCATCGGCGATGTGACCGGCAAGCACGTGATCCTGCTGGACGACATGGTGGACACCGGCGGGTCTCTGTGCCACGCCGCCCAGGCTCTGGTGGACATCGGCGGGGCCAAGTCCGTCACCGCCGCCGCCTCCCACGGCGTGCTCTCCGGCCCCGCGCTGGAGCGCATCAACGCCTCCGTGCTGGACGAGGTGCTGTTCCTGGACACCATCCAGCCCCGGGAGGACATCGCCCAGGTGTGCCCCAAGATCAAGTATCTCTCTGTGGCTCATATGTTTGCCGAGGCCATTGCCCGCATCTACGAGGAGCGGTCTGTGTCCAAGCTGTTCCAGTAAGCACGCTCTTTGGAGGGCTGTTGCAGGCGGTGCCTGCGACAGCCCTTTTTTCTTCTCTTCTGGGGAAGAGGGCCTGACCCTCTATCCTTCCCTTGTTCAGGCTTGCCAGCCTGGTGAGGACGCTCCGCTGGGCCCCATTTCTCCACGATGAGAAATGGGGGAAAGAATCGCTTAGGGCGTTCCCCCCTAAGGACCTCCCTGGGGTACCAGGCCGGAACTGCGTCAAGTCTCCCTTCGGCCCGTCACCCTTGCTGTGGCTCCTGTTACTGCCACTACACCAGGCCACCCTGGGCAGCTGGCCCTATGGCTGGGCGGTTTCCACGTCCGGGCCTACCGTGGAGAAGCGGCGTTCCCGCCGCCGGGAGCCAGGCCATCGGCAGCTGGGAACAGCTGCTTTCCCAGGGTAAGGCCCTGGGGGTAGAAGCATACGCCAGCAGAGGAGCAGGTACCGCCCATAGAATTGCCATGCCATCTATGTGACCCCACCGGGCCAAGGGCCGAAGATCGCCCTGACGCAAGTACAGCCTCGTACCAGCGGGGTGGATTCCACAAGGAGGGGTAAGGCCCCTCCTTTGGTGGGTCTTTGGTGACTTTCTGCCCAGTCAGAAAGTCACCCTGCGGAGCGTCTCCACCAGGGGCGCAGGTCTGCGCCTGAGAAATCGGAGAAGGACAATTCTCCAAACACGAAACACAAAGGAGTATTCCCATGTTTTTTGCAAAGAAATTGCCGGTGACCTGGCTGGTGGTGGGCCTGGGCAACCCGGGCGACAAATACGAGAACACCCGGCACAACGCCGGATTTATGGCCATCGACCAGCTGGCCGACCGGGGGGACTTCCCGGTGCAGCGGCTGAAGTTCCACGCCCTCACCCACCAGGCCGTCATCTCCGGCCAGGGGGTGCTGGTGATGAAGCCCACCACCTATATGAACCTGTCCGGGGACGCGGTGGCGGAGGCCGCCGCCTTCTATAAGGTGCCCCCGGAGCATATTCTGGTGTTGTGTGACGACGTGTCCCTGCCGGTGGGCAAGCTGCGCATCCGCACCAGCGGCTCCGCCGGTGGCCACAACGGCCTCAAGCACATCATCCAGCGTCTGGGCACCGACCAGTTCCCCCGGGTGAAGATCGGGGTGGGGGGCAAGCCCCACCCGGACTACGACATGGCCGACTGGGTGCTGGGCAAATTCGTGGGGGAGGACAAGACCACCATGGACCAGGCCACCCTCCGGGCGGCCCAGGCGGTGGAATGCTACCTGAAGGACGGGCCCCAGAAGGCCATGAATCAGTTCAACTAACTTTGGTGGAAAAAGGAGCCGCTATGAAGGAATTACTCCACATTCTCCAACAAGTGCCCCAGTTCCCCGCCCTGGCGGAAGCCCTGGAAAAGGGCCAGTCCCCGGCGGCGGTGTCGGGGCTGGCCCGCATTCACCGGGCCCACTTTGCCGCCGGTCTGGGCACCGCCCTGGACCGGCCGGTGGTGCTGGTGTGCGCCGACGAGGAGGAGGCCGCCCAGCTGGGCCGGGACATCACCGCCTTTACCGGCTGGAGTGTGACCCAGCTGGGGGGCCGGGAGTTCAACTTCTACCCGGGTGCGGTGGCCTCCCACCAGGGGGAGCACCGCCGCCTGGCCGCCTTTTACGCCATGGCCCAGGGGGAGTGCAAGGTGATTGCCGCCACGGTGGAAGGGCTTCTCCAGCGCACCCTCTCCCCCCAGGAGCTGGCCGAGCACGTGGTGACCATCTGCCAGGGCGGCTCCTACGACCCCACCCAGCTCTCCGACGCCCTGTCCGCCCTGGGCTATGCCCGGTGCGACCAGGTGGAGGGGGTGGGCCAGTTCGCCCTGCGGGGCGGCATTCTGGACGTGTTCTCCCCCGCCCAGGACTACCCGGTGCGGGTGGAGTTCTGGGACACCGACGTGGACTCCATGGGGCTCTTTGACCCCGCCACCCAGCGCCGGGTGGGCCACCTGGACAAGGCGGTCTTCCTCCCGGTGCGGGAAGTGCTGCCCCAGCGTCAGGCGGACGGGGCCTGGCAGCAGATGACGGATGCCCAGCTGCCCCAGCGCTACCCTGTGGCCCACACCGCCGTCCACCACCTGCCC
Organism: Candidatus Enterenecus avicola; assembly: GCA_018715985.1. Lineage (GTDB taxonomy): Bacteria > Bacillota > Clostridia > Oscillospirales > Oscillospiraceae > Enterenecus > Enterenecus avicola. The sequence continues at coordinate 2,775 of DVKO01000025.1, read as the reverse complement.
CCGGATGCGGTGGTGTGTCTGTCCGAGTCCACCCGGGTGGCGGAACGGGGGAAAAACTGGCTGTGGCAGCTGGACGAGGACGTGAAGGCCCTGGTGGAGAGCGGGGCAAAACTGGGCCGCCACGCCACCTTTGCCCTCACCGTCCCCCAGCTCATGGAGGAGCTTTCCCAGTTCCCCCTGTGCTTTCTGGACTCCTTTGCCACCTCCGCCCTGCCCCTGGCGCCCAAGGCCCTGTTCAACGCCCAGGGCCGCCAGCTGTCCACCTTCGGGGCCAACCTGGACTCCGCCGCCGCCGACCTGACCCAGCTGCAGCAGGCCAAGACGGGCACCGTGGTGCTGGTGGGCAGCGAGCAGCAGGCCCTGAACCTCCAGGCCCTGCTGCGGGAGAAGAAAATTCGCTCCGCCGTGGACTTCCAGCTCCATGCCCTGCCCGCCCCCGGGGGCATCACCATCGCCGTAGGGGGGCTGTCCGCCGGCTTTGACTACATCGGCTGCCCCTGGGCGGTGCTCACCCAGGGCCAGGGCCAGAGCAAGAAGAAGGGCAAACGGCTGAAACACGCCGCCGACCGCCGCCGGGTGGACTCCTTCACCGACCTGACCCCCGGGGATCTGGTGGTCCACGAGCACCACGGCATCGGCCGCTTTGTGGGCCTGACCCGCATGAAGGTGGACGGCATCGACAAGGACTATATCAAGCTGGCCTACGCCGGCACCGACACCCTCTACCTCCCCGCCACCCAGCTGGATTCCATCTCCAAGTACATCGGCGGCGGCGAGGACAACGAGCACAAGAAGCTGTCCAGGCTGGGGGGCACCGAGTGGGAACGGGCCAAAACCCGCACCCGGGCGGCGGTGAAGGATTTGGCCAAGGGCCTCATCCAGCTCTACGCCCAGCGGCAGCGCCAGCCGGGGTATGCCTTCTCCCCCGACTCGGCGTGGCAGCGGGAGTTTGAGGACGACTTTCCCTACGAGGAGACGGAGGATCAGCTGCGCTCCATTGCCGAGATCAAGAAGGACATGGAGGCCCCCCGGCCCATGGACCGGCTGCTGTGCGGGGACGTGGGCTACGGGAAGACCGAGGTGGCCCTGCGGGCCATTATGAAGTGTGTGCTGGACGGCAAACAGGCGGCCATCCTGGTGCCCACCACCGTGCTGGCCCGGCAGCACTACCTCACCGCCAAGGCCCGCTTTGCCAAGTACCCGGTGGAGATCGAGGTGGTGTCCCGGTTCCGCACCCCTGCCCAGATGAAGGCCGCCCTGGCGGGGGTGGAAAACGGCTCGGTGGACATCCTCATCGGCACCCACCGGCTGCTGCAAAAGGACGTAAAATTCAAAAACCTGGGGCTGCTGGTGGTGGACGAGGAGCAGCGCTTTGGAGTGACCCACAAGGAGCGGCTCAAGGAGCTGTCCCGCCAGGTGGACGTGCTCACCCTCTCCGCCACCCCCATCCCCCGCACGTTGAACATGGCCCTGTCCGGCATCCGGGATATGTCCGCCATTGAGGAGCCTCCCTCCGACCGCCAGCCGGTGCAGACCTATGTGCTGGAGCACAACTGGTCGGTGCTGTGCGACGCCATGCGGCGGGAGTTGGAGCGGGGCGGCCAGGTGTACTACCTCCACAACCGGGTGGACACCATCCACGCCACGGCGGTGAAGATCCAGGAGATGCTGGGGGAGGACGTGACGGTGGCGGTGGGCCACGGGAAGATGAGCCAGGAGGAGCTGTCCGACGTGATGGCCCGCATGGGGGACGGGGAGATCGACGTGCTGGTGTGCACCACCATCATCGAGACCGGCATTGACATCGCCAACGCCAACACCCTCATCATCGAGGACGCCGACAAGCTGGGTCTGGCCCAGCTCCACCAGATCCGGGGCCGGGTGGGCCGCTCCACCCGCAAGGCCTACGCCTATATGACCTACCGCACCGGGAAGGTCTTGAGCGAGGTGGCCACCAAGCGCCTGTCCGCCATCCGGGAGTACGCCGAGTTCGGCTCCGGCTTCCGCATCGCCATGCGGGATCTGGAGATCCGGGGCGCAGGCAACCTCTTAGGCCCCGAGCAGTCCGGCTTCCTCATGAGCGTAGGCTATGATCTGTACCTGAAGCTGCTGGAGGAGGCGGTTTTGGCGGAAAAGGGGGAGGTTCCGGTCCAGGTGCGGGACTGCACCGCCGACCTGTCCGTGCCCGCCTCCATCCCCGAGCGGTATGTGCCCTCCGCCCAGCAGCGCATGGACCTGTACCGGCGCATCGCCCGGGTGCGCACGGAAGAGGACGGGGACGACGTCACCGATGAGCTCATTGACCGCTTCGGCGACCCACCCCGGGGGGTCAACAACCTCATCTCCATCGCCCTGCTCCGGGCCCAGGCCGCCAAGTGCGGCATGGTGGACATCTCCCAGAAGGGGGCGTCCATCCAGTTTACCCTGGAGGAATTTGACCTCCAGGCCATCGCCACCCTGGGGGAGAGCTACCCCCGGCGGCTGGTGTTCACCCCGGGCAAGGACAAGGGGCTTCTCACCTTGAAGCTGCAAAAGGGAGAGGACCCCCTGCGGGCATCCCAGCAGCTGGTGGAGAAATATGCCGCTTTGTTGCCTAAAAAAGAATAAAATGAAACGGCAGATGCAGGTTTTGGCTGCATCTGCCGTTTCAGGCTGCCGAAAAACCTTGCGTCAATGCAAGAAGGACAGATGATCTTGCATCGTCAAAAAGCCCTCGGCAGAGTTTTCCCATCCGAAGATGGGAAAATAAATTGAAATCTGTTTTTTTCGGGGACA
>DVKO01000024.1 GCA_018715985.1 Candidatus Enterenecus avicola | reverse complement strand
CACTGCGCGACCCAATCATCGAAGTCTGGATGTGTTTACTCTCATCTGTCATATCGCGATATTCCATCTTCGAGTAGACGATTCCGGTTAGTACATCGGACTCACCTTTCCTTTCTTCTTGTCTGTATTGTACTATGCCACCTCCGTTTTGTCAATACTTTTTATCGAATTTTTCTAAGAATTTTTGAAAAAATGCCCAGTGGTCACAGGCCACTGGGCACGGGAAACAGAGGTCACTTATGGTAGCCAGACCCCTCCTGGATCTTAAAGGCCCGATATATCTGCTCCAGCAGCATCACCCGGGCCAAATGGTGGGGAAAGGTCATGGGGGACATGGACAGGCGCAGATGGGCCCTGTCTTTGACCGTCTGGCTCATGCCGAAGGATCCGCCCACCAAAAAGGTAATGTCGGAGGCACCCTCCACCATCCAGCGGTTCATCTGCTGGGAGAGCTGTGGACTGTCCATGGTCTTACCCTCGATGCACATGGCCACCACCTTGCCCCCACGGGGCAGCTTGGCGAGGATGGCCGTTCCCTCCCGCTCCAGGGCGCCCTGGATCTGCGCCGGGGTGGGCCGGTCAGGCAGCCGCTCCTCCGGCAGCTCGGTGACGGTGAGGCGGCAATATCCGCTCAGCCGCTTGGCGTACTCTGCTGCGGCCTCCAGGTAAAACTTCTCCTTCATCTTGCCCACGCAGATGATGTGTACGCTGACCATGGCTCACACCTCCATCCAGTCTGACGCCTCGCTGCGGGGCGCCACCCGCAGGGCGATGTGCTCCATCCCCTCCGGCATACTCTCCTGGGCAGCCCGCTGGGCCGTGGCCGGAAGGTTGTTCTCCTTGGACAGATGGGCCAGCACCACTTGCCGGGTGCCCCGCTCCACCGCCCAGCGGGTCAGCTTGGCCCCCACCTGGTTGGACAGGTGGCCCCTCTGCCCCGCAATGCGGCTTTTTAAGTACGCCGGATAAGGGCCCGTGCGCAGCATCTCCGGGTCGTAGTTGAACTCCGCCACCAGCGTGCTGGCTCCCTGCACAGCCTCCAGTACCGGCTGGGTCACCACCCCCAGGTCGGTGCAAAAGGTGAGCTTCCGCTCCCCCTGGGTCACCGTGTACCCCACGGGACTGACACAGTCATGGCTCACCGGAAAGGTGCCCACCACCAGGTCCCGCAGGGCAAACCGTTCTCCCGGCTCAAAGACTCGAAACCGGGGCTGGAGCTCCGGGTTTTTCCGGCAGATCTCCCGGGCCGTCTCCTCCGCCGTGTACAGCTCCACCCCCAGCTGACGGCACAGCACCGGAATGCCGCTGATGTGGTCGCTGTGCTCATGGGTGATGAGGACCGCAGACAGCGCCCCCGGCTCCAGGCCCAGCTGTTTCAGGCCTGTGGTGATCCTCCTGGCCGATACCCCCGCATCGATGAGAATGTGGGTGCTGCCGTCTGTGATGACCGAGCAGTTCCCGGAGGAGCCACTGGCCACAGTGGCAAATTTCAACACGTTTCTCCCTCCTGCGCACAAAAGCGGCAGTCCCATCCCGGGACTGCCGCAGTCCATGTTCGTATCAGGTTGTTCAACCGGCTGCGCTGACGCTCTGGCCCTCGGGGTCCGGCACATCCACCACCCGGATGTCCGCGCCAATGCCCCTGAGCTTGGCCACGATATCCTCATAGCCCCGCTCCACATGGCCGATGTTGCCCACCTCGGACACACCCTTGGCGGCCAACGCGCCGATGACCAAGGCCGCGCCAGCCCGCAGATCGCAGGCCTCAATGGGGGCCGCCATCAGCTCAGGCACCCCCTCGATGATGGCGATTTTCCCGTCCACCTGGATCTTGGCGCCCATGCGGCGGAACTCCTCGGTGTAGCGGAAGCGGTTGTCCCAAACTCCCTCGGTAATCACGCTGGTCCCCTCTGCCAGGCAGAGCACAGCGGCAATCTGAGGCTGCATATCCGTGGGGAACCCAGGATAGGGCATGGTCTTGATGTTGGTGCGGCGCAGAGGGCCATTGCGGCGGACAATGAGGCTGTCGCCGTCCTCCTCCACCTCTACCCCCATCTCCACCAGCTTGGCGGTGATGCACTCCATGTGCTTGGGGATGATGTTGTCCACCCGCACTTCTCCGCCGGTGGCCGCCACAGCGGCCATATAGGTACCCGCCTCGATCTGGTCGGGAATGATGGTATACTCTCCGCCGTGGAGCCGCTCCACCCCCCGCACCTTGATGACGTCGGTGCCGGCGCCGGTGATCTGCGCGCCCATGGAGTTGAGGAAGTTGGCCAAATCCACAATATGGGGCTCTTTGGCGGCATTTTCGATAATGGTCATGCCCTCAGCCAGGGTGGCGGCCAAAACCAGGTTCATGGTGGCGCCCACCGTCACCACGTCCAGGTAGATGTGGCTGCCCTTGAGCCGCCCGCCAGGCACCTGGGCACACATAAAGCCGTTTTTCACTTCCACATCGGCGCCCAGAGCACGCAGCCCCTTCAGGTGCTGGTCGATGGGCCGCCCGCCGAAGTCACATCCGCCGGGCAGAGGCACCTCTGCCACCCCAAACCGGCCCAACAGCGCCCCCAAGAGGTAATAGCTGGCCCGAATTTTCCGTCCAGACTCATAGGCTACCGGGCGGTTGTGAATGGCGGTGGCATCCACCTCCACCGTAGAGCGGTTGATGGTGCGCACATTGGCCCCCAGCTCCTGGAGAATGTTGAGCATCAGCGTCACATCGCTGATCTGGGGCAAATTCCCGATGCGGCACACGCCGTTGACCAACAGCGCCGCGGGAATAATTCCAACAGCGGCATTCTTGGCTCCGCTGATCTCTACCTTACCGTACAGCGGTCTGCCGCCATGAATCAAATACTTTTTCAAACAAGACACCTCGTAGCGTCCCCGACCTGGCCGGGTTGTAATCGGTCCCCAAATAGGGGTATCTATATGGAAGAATTCTGCCTTTGGGGCAGAATTATGCTCTATATTATAATGCGCATATATTATAGCATTGCCTCTATCCAAAGGCAACCTAAATTTTATCTATGTTTCATTTTCTCCCCTTTGCCCATAGTCTTCCCGTTCACCCCGCCCTTATTCTGCCAATGTTTGTGAATTTTTTGTGATTCCCCTTGAAATCATAGCCCGCAGGTATTATAGTATAGTTAGCACTCGGGTCGACAGAGTGCTAAAACGCAAAAGCTGAGGTGTTACACTCATGGAGAAAAAACAATTTCAGGCTGAGTCCAAGCGACTCATGGACCTGATGATCAATTCCATCTATACCCACAAGGAGATCTTCCTGCGGGAGATCATTTCCAACGCCAGCGACGCCATCGACAAGCTGTCCTACCTGGCCCTCACCGATGACAGCATCGCTGTAAAGTCCTCTGACTTCACCATCACCGTCACCCCGGACAAGGAGCACCGCACCCTCACCGTCACCGACAACGGCATCGGCATGACCCAGGAGGAACTGGAGAACAACCTGGGCACCATCGCCCGCAGCGGCTCGTTGCAGTTCAAGCAGGAGATGGGCAAGGACAACGCCGCCGACATCATCGGCCAGTTCGGCGTGGGCTTCTACTCCGCCTTCATGGTGGCCCAGCAGGTCACCGTCCTCACCCGCCGCTACGGGGCCGACCAGGCCTATCGCTGGGAGTCCTCCGGCGTGGACGGCTACACCATCACCCCCTGTGAGATGGAGGGCTGGGGCACTCAGGTCATCATGACCATCAAGGACAACACCGAGGAGGAGAACTACGACGAGTATCTGGACAGCAATCACCTCCAGAGCCTCATCAAGAAGTACTCCGACTACATCCGCCACCCCATCCGCATGGTGGTGGAGGACTACCGCATGAAGGAAAAGCCCGCCGACGCCCCCGAGGACTACAAGCCCGAGTGGGAGACGGTCCAGGAGGAAAAGACCATCAACTCCATGGTCCCCCTGTGGCAGCGGCCCCGCTCCAAAGTGGAGCAGGAGGAGTACGACCGCTTCTATCAGGACAAGTTCATGGACTGGCAGCCCCCCCTGGCCACCATCACCACCTCCTCTGAGGGTACGGTGACCTACAAGGCCCTGCTGTTCATCCCCGGCCAGACCCCCTTCGATTTCTACACCCGGGAGTATGAGAAGGGCCTGCAGCTGTACTCCTCCGGCGTGCTCATCATGGACAAGTGCGCCGATCTGCTCCCCGACTGCTTCCGCTTTGTCAAGGGCGTGGTGGACTCCCCCGACTTCTCCCTGAACATCTCCCGTGAGATGCTCCAGCACACCCGCCAGCTGAAGATCATCGCCTCCGCCCTGGAGAAGAAGATCAAGAACGAGCTGGCCAAGCGGATGAAGGACGACCGGGAGACCTACGAGAAGTTCTGGGCCGCCTTTGGCCGCCAGCTCAAGTACAGCGTGGTGGACCAGTACGGGACCAAGAAGGACCTGCTGCGGGATCTGCTCCTCTTCCGCTCCACCGCCTCCGACAAGCTCACCTCTCTGGCTGAGTATGTGGAGCGGATGAAGGAGGGCCAGGAGTTTATCTACTACGTCTGCGCCGAGTCCGCCGACCAGGCCGCCTCCCTGCCCCAGGTGGAGCGGGTGGCCGACCAGGGCTACGAGATTCTCTGCCTCACCGAAGAGGTGGACGAGTTTGTCATGCAGGCTCTGGCCGAGGTGGACGGCAAGAAGATCAAGTCTGTCTCCGCCCCCGATGCCCTGCCTGAGACCGACGAGGAGAAGGCCCAGCAGGAGAAGCAGGCCGAGGAGAGTAAGTCCGTGTTGGACTTTGTCAAGGAGACCCTGGGCGACAAGATCAAGGAGGCCCGCATCTCCAAGATCCTCAAGTCCGCCCCTGTGTGCATGACCGCTGACGGCCCCATGTCCCTGGAGATGGAGAAATACTTCTCCCGCATGGAGGGGAATCAAGCCGGCATGATGAAGGCGGAGCGGGTACTGGAGCTCAACCCCAACTCCACCGCTTTTGCCGCTCTGCGTGCTGCCGTGGACAGCGGCGACAAGGACAAAGCCGCCACCTACGTGCAGGTTCTGTACCACCAGGCCCTGCTCATTGCGGGGCTGCCCATCGAGGATGCCGCCGCCTACACCCAGCTGGTGTGCTCCCTGATGCGCTGACCCCATCATTTCCAGTTCTGTAAACTTTTTCCGCCGCTCTCTTGGGAGAGCGGCGGTTTTTGTTACGTTTGTCATCAACTTGTATTCAACTGTCATTGTTCTGTAACGACTTGTATTCGTCCTCCATGTTACCATGAATTTGAAGAGATCCACCCGCAAGAAAGGAGGACATTATGAAGCTCCAACGATGTACTGCCGCCATGCTCTCCATGGCTCTACTGGTTTCCCTCTCTGCCTGCAAGTCCCCCACCGGGGAGGCCAGCCCATCCCCAGAGCCTGACGCCCAGGAGGTCACCTTCACCCGGGAGAACTTCCCCCGGCTGGACGGCTCCGCCGACGCTGTCCCCCTGGCCCAGAACCTGACCGCCGTGCTGCTGGGGGAATTCCAGCAGCAGACCAGCGATTTGACCCAGTTTTCTGGAACTGACCAAGCCTTTCAGCGTCTCATGGAGGGAGAATGTGACCTACTCCTGGTCTCTGACCCCCAGCCTTCTGTTCTGGATGACATGAAGCAATCGGGGTTTGAGGTGCAAATGGAGCAGCTGGCCCAGGACGGACTGGTGTTTGTCGTGCCCGCCGACAATCCGGTGGACTCCCTCACGGTGGAGCAGCTGCGAGGCATCTACACCGGGGAGATCACCAACTGGAAAGATGTGGGCGGCCAGGATGGGGAGATTCTCCCCTTCCAGCATGGGGATGACACCGGCAGCCAAGCCCTCATGGAACAGCTGGTTTTGGATGGGCAGAAGATGATCGACGCCCCAAAAGGATATGCCATGACCACCTATTTGGAAGCAGGGGCACAGAGCTATACCTACTCGCCCAACTCCATTGGCTACACCTTCTACCGCCACACCCAGGATTTGAGCCAGGCGCAGGGCATGAAACTCTTGCAGGTGGACGGAGTGTCCCCCTCTGCCCAGGCCATTGAAAATGGAAGCTATCCCCTGAGCACCGCTTACTATGTGGCCATGGCTGCCCAGCAACCCCAGGACTCTCTCACGTCTGCGCTGTACCACTGGCTCCTGGGCCAGAGTGGGCAGCAGCTGTTGGAGGGCTATCCCACCGCCTTCCAGCCAGAGACCTCCGCCCCCGACGTCACCATCACCGCTCACTGGGATATGCTGGAACCCCTCCACACACCCAAAGTAGAGCGGTGGTATGAGGAATACACCGACCACCTCATCCCGTCGGACGAGTACGGGCAGTTAGTGCCCTATATTGGCGGCAACGTCTCCAGCCCGTCCACCACCGACTGGGTGTATGGACTGGCCACCCAGGACGGCGTGATCGTCACCGATCCGGTATATTCCGAAGCCGAGTATATCAGTGCCAGCGGCGATCCCCTGGATAGCACCACGTCCTTCCACCTGTTGCTGACCACCTATGAGATGGATGGGGACGGTATACCTGAACCGCGTTTGGGGGTTGCCGCTGGAGACGGGAGTTGGTACACCGGCCAAGTGTACCGGGAACATCTGCGCACCTGTGCGCTGGGTTCGCTCATGGTCACTCCGGACGAGGATTTGGTCATGGTGTCCCCGGACGGCACCGCCACTCCCTTCCATCTCAGTCAGGACGTGGCTCTGCCCACCCTCCCCACTGGTTTGGCCTGGCCCTATCTGTACTGGCCCACCGATGACACCATGACCAACTTTGTATACATCGATCTCCGGGATGGGACGGTCTCCACTCAGCCCCCGGCTGACTTTCAGGCTCCCTCCTACGTGGAGGGCAAAGGCTACTTCCCCGACGGCTGGTTCCAGCTGGAGGGCACCACCCTCGCCATTCACACCGACGCAGACGCCGTTCACACCCTGGACGTGGGGGAGGGCTGCACCCGGGCCGAAGTAAATGGAGATCGTGTGCTGCTGGTCTATGACACAGACCCCGTCTCCTTCCGGGTCACAGACTGGGAGGGCAACGACATCTTTGATGGTACGGGGTACGCCCCCTCCTTCCTCTTCCCCACATACAGCGATACCCCCGCCCTGCTCTCCTACTACACCACCTTCTTTGATGACCCCACCCAGAGCTATGTGGTCATGAGCCGGGACGGGAAATCCCCCTTTGCCGCCCAGGGATTTGTGCATCAGTATGGCAATCGTCTGATCTACGCCACCCAGAGCCACTACATTCTCAGCAATTTGGCCGGGGATCCCCTGCTTTGCCTGCCCCGGCTGGACGCTTGACAACGTCGCCCATTTTGCATATACTGGTACGGTATAATGGCTGTGATGGGAAGGAGTACCCACACACCTCTGGTTCAGAGAAATGCCGGTTTGGTGCAAGGCATGGCAGAGGGCGTGGGGAAGGTGGTCCCGGAGCTGCGGCGTTGAACAACAAAAAGTAAATGCCGCCGTGTCCCTACGTCAGTGGGAAAAGAGTGCGGGCTGGTTGTTTCGGCCCGAATTCAGGTGGTACCGCGGACATTTTTCGTTCGCCCTGAGTCTACGACTTGGGGCGAACTTTTTTTGGGAAGTTTTGGCCCCACAAAGACAAGGAGTGTTGTTATGAAGAAAGAACTGCCCAAGGTCTATGAACCCCAGGAGGTGGAGGGCCGCATCTACGAGATGTGGGAGAAGAACGGCTGCTTTGCCGGGCACCGGGACCCGGACAAGAAGCCCTTCACCATCGTCATGCCGCCCCCCAACGTCACCGGTCAGCTGCACATGGGCCACGCCATGGACTGCACCCTTCAGGACATTCTGATCCGGTTTAAGCGGATGCAGGGCTATGCCGCTTTGTGGGTGCCCGGCACCGACCACGCCGGCATTGCCACCCAGATCAAGGTGGAGGAGGAGCTGCGCAAGAAAGAGGGCCTGTCTCGCCACGACCTGGGCCGGGAGAAGTTTTTGGAGCGGGTATGGGACTGGAAGCACCAGTACGGCAACCGCATTGTGGCCCAGCAGAAGAAGATGGGCGCCTCCTGCGACTGGGATCGCTCCCGGTTCACCATGGATGAGGGCCTGTCCAAGGCCGTGCGCCACGTGTTTGTCTCCCTGTACAACAAGGGCCTCATCTACAAGGGCAGCCGCATCGTCAACTGGTGCCCCCACTGCGTCACCGCCCTGTCCGATGCCGAGGTGGAGTACCAGGACAAGCCCGGCCACCTGTGGCACCTGCGCTACCCCATCGTGGGGGAGGAAGGCCGCTATGTCATCGTGGCCACCACCCGCCCCGAGACCATGCTGGGCGACACCGGCGTGGCGGTCAACCCCAACGACGAGCGGTACAAGGATCTGGTGGGCAAGAAGTGCCTGCTCCCCCTGGTCAACCGGGAGATCCCCATTGTGGCCGACGAGTACGTGGATATGGAGTTCGGCACCGGCTGCGTGAAGATGACCCCCGCCCACGACCCCAACGACTTTGAGGTGGGCCTGCGGTGCAACCTGGAGTCCATCCGGGTGCTGGACGACCACGGCGTGGTCAACGAAAACGGCGGCAAGTACCAGGGGATGGACCGCTACGAGGCCCGCAAGGCCATTGTGGCCGACCTGGACGAGCTGGGCCTGCTGGAGAAGATCGAGGACCACCAGCACAACGTGGGCACCTGCTACCGCTGCGGCACCGACGTGGAGCCCATCATCTCCGCCCAGTGGTTTGTCAAGATGGCCCCCCTGGCCGAGGAGGCCCTGCGGGTGGTGCGGGACGGCGAGACCAAGTTCGTCCCCGAGCGCTTCACCAAGACCTACACCAACTGGATGGAGAACGTCCACGACTGGTGCATCTCCCGTCAGCTGTGGTGGGGTCACCAGATCCCCGCCTGGACCTGCGCCGACTGCGGCCACATCACTGTGTCCGAGACCGACCCCACCGAGTGCGAGCACTGCCACTCCCACAACATCACCCAGGAGGAGGATGTGCTGGACACCTGGTTCTCCTCCGCCCTGTGGCCCTTCTCCACTTTGGGCTGGCCGGATGAAAACAGCGAGGACTTCAAGTACTTCTACCCCACCGACGTGCTGGTCACCGGCTACGACATCATCTTCTTCTGGGTGGCCCGGATGATTTTCTCCGGCTGCGCCCACACCGGCAAGACCCCCTTCCACACCGTGTTCATCCACGGCCTGGTGCGGGACGACAAGGGCCGCAAGATGTCCAAGAGCCTGGGCAACGGCATCGACCCTCTGGAAATGGCGGAGAAGTACGGCGCCGACGCCCTGCGCTTCAACCTCATCACCGGCAACAGCCCCGGCAACGATATGCGCTTCTATGTGGAGAAGTGCGAGGCCATGCGCAACTTTGCCAACAAGATCTGGAACGCCAGCCGCTTCGTGATGATGAACCTGACCATCACTGAGAACAAGCTGCCCGACACCCTGGAGCCGGAGGACAAGTGGATCCTCTGCCGCCTGGGCGAGGTGATCGGCGAGGTCACCGAGAACATGGAGGCCTATGAGCTGGGCGTGGCCTCCGCCAAGGTCTACGACTTCATCTGGAGCGACTACTGCGACTGGTATATCGAGCTGACCAAGGCCCGCCTCCAGGGCGAGGACGAGGGCGCCAAAGTGCAGGCTCAGCAGGTGCTGGTGTATGTGCTCACCGAGACCCTCAAGCTCCTCCACCCCTTCATGCCCTTCATCACCGAGGAGATCTGGCAGGCCCTGCCCCACCAGGGCGACTTCCTCATGCTCCAGTCCTGGCCCAAGGCCGACCCCGCCTGGAGTGATGTGAAGGCCAAGGAGTCCATGGAGGCCGTTATGGACGTCATCCGCACCATCCGGGCCCGCCGCTCCGAGATGAACGTGCCCCCCTCCAAGAAAGCGGCCCTGACCATCGTCACCAATGAGGGGGAGATCTTCACCGCCGGAGAGGCCCACCTAAAGCGCCTGGCCTGGTGCTCCTCCGTCACCGTCCAGCAGGAGGATCTCACCGACACCGCCGGCATGGTGTGTGACATCACCCACATGGCCAAGCTGTATATGCCCCTGGCTGAACTGGTGGATGTGGCCAAGGAGAAGGCTCGCCTGGAAAAGGATCTGGGCAAGAAGCAGGGCGAGCTCAAGGGCCTGGAGGGCAAACTGTCCAACCCCGGGTTCTTGGGCAAGGCCCCCGAGCACGTGGTGGCCGCTGAGAGGGACCGTGCCGAAAAGCTGAAAGTTCTCATCGAGAAGATTCAGGAGCAGCTGCGTGCCATGAACTAAAAATCCGCAAAAACACAAGCGTTTTTGACCGTCCATTTCCTGGGTGTGCCATGAGCACACCCAGGAATTTTTTTGCTTTTTGGCACGCTTCAACAAGATTCCACTTGATGCCTGGCTATAATAGACACAACCACAATTCAGGAGGACAAGCTATGCCCATGATCATTGACAAACAAAACGGAGCCATCGTCATCTCCATTCGCGGAGAGGTCGATCACCACAGCGCCCGTACCATTATGGAAAATATTGACCAGACCATCTCTTCCCAGCTGCCCATGAAGCTGGTGCTGGACCTGTCCAGCGTCACCTTTATGGACAGCTCCGGCATCGCCGTGCTGCTGCGTGCCCTGCGCCAGATGAACCAGCTTGGTGGGAATCTGCGGGTGACAGGTATTCCCCCCCAGCCCCGCAAGGTGCTGGACGCCGCCGGGATTGGCCGGCTCATTACACTGGAATAAGGAGGGCTACATAGTGAAAGCTCTGGATCAAACCACCGTCGTATTCACCTCCCGCTCGGCCAACGAGGGCTTCGCCCGGGCGGTGGCCGCCTGCTTTGCCACCCGCCTGGACCCCACCCTGGACGAGGTGGCAGACATCAAGACTGCCGTGTCTGAGGCTGTGACCAATGCCATTGTCCACGCCTACCCGGACACCTTGGGCAAGATTACCATGCGGCTGCGGCTGCTGGAGGATCATCAGCTGGAAATCCAGATCAAGGACAGCGGCGTGGGCATTCCCGATGTGGAGCAGGCCCGCACCCCTCTCTTTACCACCGGCAACGAGGAGCGGTCCGGCATGGGCTTTACCATCATGGAGAGCTTCATGGACACCGTGAAGGTGCGCTCCGCCGTGGGCAAGGGCACCACCGTCACCATGCGCCGCCGCATCGCCCTCCGGGTGGGTGGGGGTCAATGAATACCCTGGACACCCTCTCCCAGTTGGAAGCCGCCCGAGGTGGGGACAACGACGCCTGCGAGCAGCTGCTGCTGGACAACAGCGGCCTCATCTGGTCGGTGGCCCGGCGCTACTATGGCCGTGGGGTGGACCTGGAGGACCTGTACCAGCTGGGCTGTCTGGGCTTTCTCAAGGCGGTACGGGGCTTTGACCCCAGCTATGGCACTCAGTTTTCCACCTACGCCGTGCCAAAAATCGCCGGGGAGATCCGCCGCTTTCTTCGGGACGACGGCACCGTGAAGGTCAGCCGAGGGCTAAAGGAGCGGGCCTCCGCCCTGCGCCAGGCCCGCCAAGACCTGTACCATCGTCTGGGCCGGGAACCCACCGTGGGAGAACTGGCCCAGGCCACCGGGCTGGAGCCGGAGGACATCGCCGCAGCGGAGACCGCCACCCTCTCCGTGGCCTCCCTGCAAAGTCAGACGGGAGAGGACGGCTTCACCCTGGAGTCCATGCTGGGCTGTACCGGTATGGAGGAGGAAGTGGTGGAACGTCTGGCCCTGCGCCAGGCCATCGACGCCCTACCTGACCGGGAACGCCAGGTCATCTTTCTCCGCTTTTATAAAAACCTGACCCAGGACCGCACCGCCCGGGTGTTGGGGGTGAGCCAGGTGCAGATCTCCCGCATCGAACGCCGTGCCATTGGACATCTGCGGGAGTGGCTCAACGAGGAGCCCTTGCCAACCACCGTGGGATAGGATATAATAATCAGACCAATGATTTGATCTTGACCCATCCCATGGAAAGGTCGTGCTCTCCCATGCAAAATACCCTCTACGTGGTGGTGCCCTGCTACAACGAGCAGGAAGTGCTGCCAGAAACTGCCCGACGGCTGCGCGATAAGTTTCAACACCTCATCAACCGGGGCAGCATCAGCCGAAAAAGCCGGATCCTCTTTGTCAACGACGGCTCCAAGGACGAGACCTGGCCCATCATCCAGCGGCTTCACATCGGCAACCATCTCTTCTCCGGTCTGAACCTGAGCCGCAACCGGGGCCACCAGAACGCCCTGCTGGCTGGGCTGATGTACGCCAAGGACCGGGCGGACATGGTCATCTCCATGGATGCAGACCTGCAAGATGACATTGACGCCATGGACGAGATGGTGGCCAAGTACCTGGAAGGGGTGGACATCGTCTATGGTGTGCGCTCCAGCCGGGAGCAGGACACCTTTTTCAAGCGCACCACCGCGGAGGCCTTCTACCGACTCATGAACGCCCTGGGCGCCGAGACCGTGTTCAACCACGCCGACTACCGTCTCATGTCCCGCCGGGCCCTGGATGGGCTGGCCCAATTTCGAGAGGTGAACCTCTTTCTGCGGGGCATCGTCCCCATGATCGGGTATCGCACCGACGTGGTCACCTACCAGCGTGGGGAGCGATTTGCCGGAGAGAGCAAGTACCCCTTGAAAAAAATGCTGGCCTTCGCCCTGGAGGGGATCACCTCCCTGTCGGTGAAGCCCCTGCGGCTCATCACCGGGCTGGGATTTTCCGTCTTTCTGGTCTCCCTGTTCATGATCCTCTACAACGTCATCCGTTGGTTTGGGGGACACACCGTCACCGGCTGGGCCAGTCTCTCCTGCTCGGTTTGGCTCATCGGCGGCCTCATTTTGCTCTCTCTGGGAGTGATTGGGGAATATGTGGGCAAGCTATACCTGGAGGCTAAGGGGCGTCCCCGATTTCTCATTGAGGACGTGGTGGATGAGCCTGACTGAACTTCTGGAAAGAAAGCCCTTGCTTTTTTCCGCCGTACAGCATAAAATAGCCTCAAAGAGACTGTGGGCAACACCCCTGACAAGGAGGCAGCGTTATGAATATCAACATTGATTTTGACGATTTGAAGGAGCGCGCCATTGATTTGGCACAGACCGGCGTAGCCAAGGCCCTGGAGCTCACCGACACCGGAGTGGCCAAGGCCAAGGAGCTGGCCGAGATCAGTAAGCTCAAGGTGCTCAACCTGCGGGAGCAGGACTCCATCCGCCGGGCCTATATGGATCTGGGCCGTCTGTACTATGCAGAGCGCGGCTCCGCCCCCGAGGCCGCCTATGCCAATCTGTGTGACAAGATCACCCGTTCCAAGACACAGATCCAGGCCAACGAGCAGCGCATCGCAGACTTGAAGGCCTCCGGCCACCTCACCGATGAGGAAGTGGAGCAGGCCTGCCACTCCGACTTTGAGGATGCCGATTGGGAATTTGTGGGCAACGCCCCTGCCGATGAGGACGTGTCCTCCCAGGAAGCGGCCACTGACGCCGATGCCGACAACACCGACGCGGTGGAAACCGACGACCAGAAGTAACCCAGACAGCAAAAAAGACCGTTGCAGATGTTTGAAGTCTGCAACGGTCTTTTTTTGTCCGGTTTACATTTCCCGGCGGCCCTCTATGGCCCGCATCAAAGTGGCGTCGTCGGCAAACTCCAGGTGGCTGCCCACTGGGATGCCGTAGGCCAGGCGGCTGACCTTTACCCCGAAGGGTTTGAGCAGCCGGGAGAGATACATGGCAGTGGCCTCCCCCTCCGTGTCCGGGTTGGTGGCCATGATGACCTCCTCCGCCTCACCCGAGGCCACCCGCTCCACCAGCTGGGCAATGCGCAGGTCGTCGGGGCCCACGTGGTTCATGGGTGAGATGACCCCGTGGAGCACGTGGTACACCCCTTGGTACTCACGAGCCCGCTCCAGGGCGATGACGTCCTTGGGGTCTGCCACCACGCAGATGGTGTGCTGATCCCGGCGGGAGGAACTGCACAGGGCGCACAGCCCCTCCCCCTGGGTCAAGTTCTGACATTTGGGGCAGTAGCTGATGCTCCCCTTGGCCTGGAGGATGGCGTCAGCAAAGGCGCGGGCCTCCTCGTCCGGCCGGCCCAGAAGGTAAAATGCCAGCCGCTGGGCGCTTTTCCGCCCCACGCCCGGGAGCTTGGCAAACTGTTCCACCAGGTTTTCCAATGCCGGGGGAAAATAATCCATGTTCTAGCCTCCGTAACTTATTTGGATACCCGCAGGGATGCGATGGCCGCCGGAATGTCGGAGGCCCCGTACACTGACGAGCCGGCCACCAGCACGTTGGCTCCGGCCTCCACCACCTGCCGGGCGGTGTTGGCATTGATGCCGCCGTCCACCTCCAACTCGCACTGGGGGTTGTACTGGTCGATGATCTCCCGCACCCGGGCGATGGTCTTGAGCTGATCTTCCATAAAGGCCTGTCCCCCGAACCCCGGCTCCACCGTCATCACCAGCACCATGTCCAGCTGCCGGATGTAGGGAAGGATGGCCTCGGGGGAGGTGATGGGCCGCAGAGCCACAGCCTTTTTCACGCCGTGCTCCCCGATGATGTCCAGGGCCTGCTGAATGCGGGTGGGGTGGTCTGCCTCCAGGTGGATGCTCACCAGGTCCGCCCCCGCCTTGCAGAAGTCCGCCACATACCGCACCGGCTTGTCGATCATCAGGTGCACATCCAAAAACATCTCGGTGTGGCTGCGGATGGATTTGACCACCGGGATGCCGATGGTGATGTTGGGCACAAAGGCGCCGTCCATCACATCCACGTGCACCCAGTCGGCGGTGTGGATGCGCTGGATGTCCCGCTCCAAATTACAGAAATCTGCGGATAAAATAGATGGTGCAACTTTTACCATAGTTTCCTCCTTGTTCACGCTGCTTTTCAGCCCGCACGTCTCCCCCCATGGCGGCTGGGCGGCACACCCTCGGGGCAGACTTCTCATAGGATGCCACGAGCGGCAGCCCTCCGGGGGCAGGCGACGGGTCTCCCCCCATCTCCCACCCACCAGCGCCGGGAACCCGGGTGGGCGCCGCGTTTGGCATAGCCGTCCGGCAAAGGCATTGCGTCTTTGCCGGACGGCAATTGGGTTTTATTCGTACACGCAGGAGGTGGCCACTTCGCTCACCTCATAGCCGGCTTTGGACAGCGCAGACAGGATCTCCTCCTTGTGCTGGTGTCCGAAGGCCTCCAGGGTCACCTTCAACTCCACCCCGGCCTGACGGTTGATGTTGACAAACTGGTTGTGGTCCAGCTTGATGATGTTTCCGTTGGCCCGGGCCACCAGCTCCGCCACGTGGAGCAGCTCGCCGGGCCGGTCGGGCAGCTGCACCGAGAAGGTGAAGATGCGGCCCCGGTTGATGAGCCCATGCTGCACCAGGGAGGAGATGGTAATCACGTCCATATTGCCTCCGGACAGCACCGACACCACATTCTTGCCCCGGCATTCCAGGTGTCGCAGGGCCGCGATGGTGAGCAGGCCCGCGTTTTCCACCACCATCTTGTGTTTCTCCATCACATCCAGGAAGGCATCCACCAGCTCTCCGTCGCCGATGGTGAGAATGTCATCCACATTTTTCTGGATATAGGGGAAGACCAGGTCGCCAGGTGTCTTGACCGCCACGCCGTCGGCGATGGTGTTCACCGTGGGCAGGGTCACCACGTGTCCGGCCTCAATGCTGGCCTTCATGGAGGCCGCACCCTTGGGCTCCACCCCGATGACCTGCACCGAGGGGTTGAGCAGTTTGGCCAGGGTGGCCACACCGGCGGCCAGGCCGCCTCCGCCGATGGGCACCAAAATCACGTCCACATCAGGCAGATCCTTAAAAATTTCATAGGCAATGGTGCCCTGTCCGGTGGACACCGTCAGGTCGTTGAAGGGGTGGACGTAGGTATATCCCTCCTCCTGGCTCATCAGAGAGGCCATAGCCGCTGCATCATCAAAGGTCTCTCCGTGCAAAATAACACGGGCACCGTAGTCCTTGGTGTTGTTGACCTTCACCAGGGGTGTGGTGGTGGGCATGATAATGGTGGCGGGAATCCCCGCTGCCTGGGCGGCATAGGCCACCCCCTGGGCGTGGTTGCCGGCGGAGGCGGTGATGAGGCCCCGCTCCTTCTCCTCCTGGCTCAGGGTAGAGCATTTGAAGTAGGCGCCTCGAATTTTGTACGCCCCGGTCACCTGCATATTCTCCGGTTTGATGTACACTTGATTTCCGGTGGACTTGGAGAAAAATGTACTGTAAATCAAATCCGTGGGGTGGAGAACTCCCTCCAGGACTTTACGGGCTTGTTTGAAATTTTCCAGTGTCATCATGGCTCTACACCTGCCTATTTTATCATCTGAAATTTCATTTTACCCCACACATGGGGGAAAGTCAATGGCAGAACCTCCCTTCATTTTCTTGACAGCCGCCGCTTTACTGCGTTACAATATAGAAAATATTTCCCCGGAGAAAGGAGCGTCTTTTGTGGCATTCGTTCGCAAGAAAAGTGTCCTTCCCATCTATCTGGTGGGCGCCACCTGGCTGGTGTGGTCTTTGGCCGCCCCGCTCTACCGCCCCACCCACTATGTGATGGCGGCGCTGAGCTCCGCTGCCGTGTACTATCTGGGCAAGCTGCTCCTCCCAGACAGGGGATATGAGGTGCCCGACGCCCCCCAGCAGGAGGACTCTGCCCCTCGGGAGCAGCCCAAAACGGAGGCCCAGATTGACCCGGAGATCGCCGCTCTGCTCCAGGAGCGGGATCGGGCGGTGAGTGAGATGCGCCGGCTCAACGACGCCATTGAGGACCCCCAGCTGTCCCAACAGATTGACCGTCTGGAGCACACCACCCAGAAGATCATGGACGCTGTGGTAAAAAAACCAGAAAAGCTCCCTCAGATCCGCCGTTTTCTCAACTACTATCTCCCCACCACCCTGAAGCTGCTCAACGCCTATGACCGCATGGATGCCGCCGGGGTGGAAGGTGCCAACATCGACGGCACCAAGGGACGCATCGAGGACATTATGTCCACCATCTGCACCGCCTTTGACCGACAGCTGGATGCCCTCTACGGCCAGGAGGCCATGGACATCTCCACGGACATCGACGTGTTGGAGCAAATGCTGGCCCGGGAGGGGCTGGGCTCCATGAACCTATCCGCAGACGAACAAACCCATGATAAATAGGAGGAACGCACCATGAATGAAAAGCTGGACATGACCCCCACCCTGACCCTGGAGCCCACCCTGGAGACCGCAGTCCCCGCGGCCCCCGTCCCCTCTGCCCCCGCTGCTGCGCCCGCTGCTCCCCTCACCGAGATCCAGCTCTCCCCCCAGGAACAGAAGATGGTGGAGGACTTCTCCCAGAAAATTGACCTCACCGACACCGCCATGGTGCTCCAATACGGCGCCGCCGCCCAGAAAAACATTGCCGACTTCTCGGAGAATGCCCTGAACAACGTGCGCACCAAGGACCTGGGCCAGGTGGGCGAGGCGCTCTCCTCCCTGGTGGTGGAGCTGAAGACCTTCGGCGAGGAGGAGAAAAGCGGCATCTTCGGCTTCTTCCAGAAGAAGAAAAAGGAGGCCATGGCCCTGAAGGCCAGCTATGATAAGGCCGAGGCCAACGTGGACAAGATCGTGGCTGTGCTGGAAAACCACCAGCTGACCCTGATGAAGGACATTGCCATGCTGGATCAGATGTACCAGCTCAACACCAAGTACTACAAGGAGCTGACCATGTATATCCTGGCCGGCAAAAAGGCTCTGGACAAGGCCCGCAGCGAGACCCTGGCCCAGCTCCAGCAGACCGCCGCCCAGGCCAAAACCCAGGAGGCGGCCCAGCAGTACAACGACTTTGCCAATCAATGCAACCGCTTCGAGAAAAAGATCCATGATCTGGAGCTGACCCGCATGGTGTCCATCCAGATGGGCCCTCAGACCCGGCTCATCCAGAACAACGACGCGCTGATGCTGGAGAAGATCCAGTCCTCCCTGGTCAACACCATCCCCCTCTGGAAGAGCCAGATGGTGCTGGCTCTGGGGCTGGAGCACTCCCGTCAGGCCGCTGCCGCCCAGAGCGCCGTGTCCGATATGACCAACCAGCTGCTCCAGAAAAACGCCGATATGCTCCACATGGGCACCGTAGAGGCCGCCCGGGAATCCGAGCGGGGCATTGTGGATCTGGAGACCTTGCAGCACACCAACCAGCAGCTCATCTCCACCCTGGATGAGGTCATGGAGATCCAGACCCAGGGCGCCCAGAAGCGCCGGGAAGCCGAGGTGGAGCTGGCCCGCATCGAGGGCGAGCTGAAGCAGAAGCTGCTGGAGCTGCGGGGCTGATCCCCCGGGGAGACGCCTATGAACCCATTGAAACGAACCGGCGTGGCCGTGCTGCTCACCGTGGTCATGATCGTGGCTGCGGTGGTCATCGGCCTGGCACGCCGCCCCGGCCACAATCTTCCTGCGGCGGAGTCGGGAGCGTCCACCTGGTATGTGTCTGACCAGGCCGGCGTACTCTCCTCCTCCGCCATCCGTCAGCTTCAGGAGAACAACCGCACCCTGGACAGCTCCATGGGGGTGGTCATTGGCTGTATCACCTGCAACTACGGAAAAAATGACCTGTACAATTATGCCATGGATCAGGCGGAGAAGATGGGATTGGGCGCCAACGACTTTGTGGTGGTGCTGGACATCTCGGGAGAAAACTACTGGCTCATCCAGGGCAGTGGTCTGGTGGACCTGTTCACCGATGACGACTGCGCCGCCTATGCCTGGGAGTATATGGAGCAGCCCTTTGCCCAGGGTGACTATTCCCAGGCTCTGCTCTCCCTCTCGGACGCCCTGACCCAGTGGTATGAATCCCACTATCTGGGCTGATTAGGAGGTCTGTATGGATATTTTGATTATTGTAGTGCTGGCAATCGTGGTGCTGGCCCTCATGGAGGGCTCCCGCTATCGCCGGTATCGGGGCGGCTACTACGGCCCCAACTACATTTACCGCCCCTTCCGTTTCTGGGGCCCTCGTCCCCATCATCCGCCCCATCCCCCCCACCACCGTCCGCCTATGGGCGGGCGGCCCATGGGCGGTCGGCCCGGTCACGGACCCACCACCTCCTTCCGGGGCCCCCGTCCCGGCGGCGGCTTCGGCGGCGGTCGGCCCAGTCGGCCCGGCAGCTTCGGTGGTGGCCGCTCCTTCGGGGGCGGCGGGCGTTCCTTCGGCGGAGGCCGTTCCTTTGGCGGCGGTGGCCGAGGAGGTCCCCGGGGCGGCGGACGGCGCTGACCCTTCCGGGCCTGTTGCAAAATACGTAGATTGCCTGACTCCCCACCAGAGACAATCCCCCAGTCACCTGCGGTGACAGCCCCCTTTACACAAGGGGGCCGAGCGTGTCGAAAAAGTTCGACACGCTTCTCAAAAATGCAAGCATTTTTTTCGAGGGGATGCAGCCCGCTGCGCGCATAATCGGGTCAAAGGACGACCCGATTCCACACTGGCGGTCTGAGCAGTGTTTTTTTCGATGCTCATGTCCCCGAAAAAAACAGATTCAATTTATTTTCCCATCTTCGGATGGGAAAACTCTGCCGAGGGCTTTTTGACGATGCAAGATCATCTGTCCTTCTTGCATTGACGCAAGGTTTTTCGGCAGCCTGAGGCCCGGACAGAGCTTGCGCTCGTCCGGGCCTTTGTGATAGGATAAGTCAAATTGTATTTGGAGGAATCCACCTATGACACAATCCGTTGCAGTAAAACTCTTAGACCCCCGGGCCAAGCTGCCCACCTACGGCAGTGCGGACGCCGCCGGGGCGGACCTGTACGCCGTCACCGACGGCCCCGTCACCGTGGCCCCTGGGGAGACGGTACTCATCCACACCGGGCTGGCTCTGGCCATTCCCCAGGGCTTTGTGGGGCTGGTGTACGCCCGGTCTGGGCTTGCCACCAAGCAGGGATTGGCCCCCGCCAATAAGGTGGGAGTCATTGACGCCGATTATCGGGGGGAGCTGATGGTGGCCCTTCACAACCACAGCGGAGAAACCCGCACCGTGGAGCAGGGGGACCGCATTGCCCAGCTGGTGATTGCCCCTTACCTCACCGCCCAGTTCACGCCCCAGGAGGAGCTGGACGACACCCAGCGGGGTGAGGGCGGCTTTGGCTCCACAGGGAGTAAGTGAGAATACAGACTTTCAAAGGCCCCCTTGTGTAAAGGGGGCTGGCTGCCCGCAGGGCAGACTGGGGGATTGTCGGTACGCGCAGAGACTGTGGGAATAGGAGCTAGGAGCTATCAATCCCTCCGTCACAGCGGACGCTGTGCCACCTCCCTTTGCACAAGGGAGGCTTTTGGCCATATCCAATCAGAAAAAATGGATGCAGCCCACGGGGCTGCATCCATCAGACTGTCGAAAAGCCTCACGTCAATGCAAGAAGGACAGATGATCTTGCATCGTCAAAAAGCCCTCGGCAGAGTTTTTCCATCCGAAGATGGAAAAATAAATTGAAATCTGTTTTTTTCGGGGACA
>DVKO01000023.1 GCA_018715985.1 Candidatus Enterenecus avicola | reverse complement strand
CTCTCCGGCGGCCAGATGCAGCGGGTGGCCATCGCCCGGGCCCTCATCAACAACCCGGACATCCTCCTGGCCGATGAGCCCACCGGCGCCCTGGACAGCGAGACCTCGGTGCAGGTGATGGAGCTGCTGCGAGAGGTGGCAAAGGATCGGCTGGTCATCATGGTCACCCACAACCCGGAGCTGGCCCAGGCCTACTCCACCCGCATCATCCGGCTCAAAGACGGGCAGGTCACCGACGACTCCGACCCCTACCACAGCCAGGACGACGTCCCCACCCTCACAGGCAAGCAGGCCAAGGCGGGCAAAAAGACCTCCATGTCCTTCCCCACCGCCCTGTCCCTGTCCCTGAACAACCTGATGACCAAGAAGGGACGCACCTTTCTCACCGCCTTTGCCGGCTCCATCGGCATCATCGGCATCGCCCTCATCCTCTCCCTGTCCTCGGGCATCAACGGCTACATCAATAAGGTGCAGCAGGACACCCTCACCAGCTACCCCATCACCATTGAGGGCGAGAGCGTCGACATGACCTCCATGCTCACCTCCCTGATGGGGGTGGGCGATGAGGGGGAGAGCGAGACGCCCCGGGAGGAGGACCGGGTGTATGCCTCCACCGTCATGTACGACATGATGGACTCCATGATGAACGCCGAGACGGTGACCAACAACCTGAAGGCCTTCAAGGAGTATCTGGAAGAGGGAGGCGGCGGCATCGCCGACCTGGCGCAGATCTACTACGGCTACGACATCCCCTTTGACGTGTACAACAAAGACCCCGACGGCAAGGTGCTCAAAAGCGACGTGATGTCCGCCATGCAGACCGCCATGGGCTCTCTGTACGGCGGCGACTACACCGATTACTTCAACTCCATGGGCTCCATGTATGAGAGCTTTGACGTCTGGCAGGAGCTGCTGCCCGGGGAGGACGGCCAGCTCATCTCCTCCCAGGTGCAGGACCAGCATGAGCTGCTCTACGGCCACTGGCCGGAGGCATACAACCAGGTCATCCTCTTTGTGGACGACAACAACCAGGTCTCCGACCTGATGCTCTACGCCCTGGGGCTGGTGTCCGTGGACGAGATGAACCAGACCCTCTCGGCACTCCAGGCCGGGGAAGAGGTGGAGGTGGAGGATCAGAGCTGGAGCTATGAGGAGCTGTGTGAGACCCAGTTCAAGCTGCTCCTCCCCTATGAGCGCTACCAATATGACGCCAACACCCACACCTACACCGACCTGTCCGCCACTCAGACCGGGCTGGATATGCTCTACAACAGCAGCCAGGTGGGCATTGTGCTGAATGTGGTGGGTGTGGCCCGCTCGGGCAGCAGCGGCGGCATGATGTCCGGCTCTCTGGGTTATACCAACGCTCTGACCCAGTACGCCATTGAACAGACCGCCGATTCCCAGCTGGTGAAGGATCAGCTGGCCAACCCGGACACCGACGTGATCTCCAACCTGCCCTTCCGTCAGGAGGGAGCCCCCCTCCCCACCGACCAGGAGAAGGCCCAGGACATCGGCCAGTACCTGCTCACCCTGGATGCCCAGGCCCAGGCAGATGCCTACGTGGACGGGGCCAGCCAGCCCAGTCAGAGCTATGTGGATGACATGGTGTCCGCCCAGATGGAGAACATCACCCGGGCGGACATTGAGGCCATGATCTCCCAGGAGTACGCCGCCCAGATGGGGGTGGACGCCGCCACCCTGGACGAGTATATCGCCGGCATGACCGACGAGGAGCTGTTTGACCAGGTGGAGGAGGCCATGGCCGCCCAGATCCGGGAGCAGTACGCCGCTGCCGTCAAGGCCCAGCTCTCTGCCCTCCCCGCCGCCCAGCTCTCCGCCATACTGGCCCAGGCAGTGGAACAGGGCCCCGGGGACCAGGGCCTGACCCTGGAGCAGTTTGTCTACCTCTACGACAACTATATGCCCCCCACCCACTCCGACTCCACCTATCAGGACAATCTGGACCTGATGGGCTATGTGGACCTGAACTCTCCCTCCTCCATCAGCCTGTACGCGGACACCTTCAAGGACAAGGATGAGATCGCCGACCTCATCACCGCCTACAACCAACAGGTGGCCGAGGAGGATCAGATCAACTACACCGACTATGTGGCCCTGCTCATGAGCTCCATCACCGACATCATCAGCGGGGTGAGCTACCTGCTCATCGGCTTTGTGGCCATCTCTCTGGTGGTGTCCTCCATCATGATCGGCATCATCACCTATATCTCGGTGCTGGAGCGCACCAAGGAGATTGGCATTCTCCGGGCGGTGGGCGCCTCCAAAAAGGACGTCTCCCGGGTGTTCAACGCCGAGACCCTCATTGTGGGCCTGGGCGCGGGCGTGCTGGGCATTGTGGTGACCGTGCTGCTGAACATCCCCATCAACGCCGCCATCCACGCCGCCACCGGCCTCACCGAGCTCTCCGCTGCCCTGCCCCCGGTGGGCGGCGCCGTGCTGGTGGCCATCAGCGCCATCCTCACCATCCTGGCCGGACTTATCCCCGCCCGTCTGGCCGCCAAGAAGGACCCGGTGGAGGCGCTGAGAAGCGAGTAATATTTCTGGCAAACACATATCCCCGCAGGTGGATTGCTCCACCTGCGGGGATATTCTCTTTTCTCTCACACACACAAACCAACCATATGTAATCCCCTGGCTTTTGCATATGACACCGTGTAGGCGGTACCTCCTTCTTTACGGGTGCAGTAATAAATACAGTAGCTTGATCCCTCCACCAGGTGTCGGTTTCTCAAAAGATACGCCTCTCTCCCAGCCTGGTCTACCACGCACACCACCTTATCATATCTTGGGAGCAGTATTCGGTACTCCCGTTTTTGTTCCCGTGTCCACCACCTGGTATAGCCGTCAAATGGATATACTAAAATTACTTTAATCTGGGGAAATTCGCTTTTTCTCATTCGGAACAAGACTTTTGCCGCTAGAGTATCAAAACCAATCGCACCCCCCACGCCAAAATAACAGACACCATGCTTTGTAATCAGTTTCCTGACTGCCTTCTCAATTTCCGCTTTCAGCTGCTGCACTTTCTCTTCTGGTAACTCCCTGTGTCCCGAAAAACAGCAGGTTATGCTACGTTTTTCTATGGCTTCCATGTGACTCTTTCCCTCTTTTTGTGATATTTATTTATAACCTGTAAATCTTTATTACATAATAAACAAAAAAGAGTGGTATTGTCAAGGCAACTTGGAGGTGATGCCTTGAAAATCTACGACTTTGGGGGAAAGAAAAACATTTCTGGAGATCGGATTCATCAGGCCAGAACTGCCATGCGCCTCTCCCAAGCCGATCTGGCTGCCCGTATGCAGGTCAATGGTGTCACCATAGAGCGGGAGGCCATCAGCAAAATCGAGACTGGAGACCGCTTCATCACAGACTATGAGTTGATGGTGTTTTCCCGTGTGCTGGGTGTATCGGTAAACTGGTTGATGGGCGAAAAAAACGAGGGCAATCGGACCCATTGACAAAAAAATCCCCTGTGGCTTGGGCCACAGGGGATTTTTCATGCGTTTACTCGTGGTCGTGATCGCAGCCGCAGTCACAGCCGCAGCCGCACTCGTCGTCCTCGCCCTCAAAGTCCAGGGCGAACTTCTGGCCGCACTTGGGGCAGTCAATGACGCCGGCCTCCAGCACTTCGTCGTCGATCACCAGGCCCTCCCCACAGTTGGGGCAGTCCACCTCGAAGAAGTCCTCATCGTCCAGATCATCGTCCAGCTCATGATCGCAGCAGCAGTCGTCATCCTCGTCGTCGTTCACAATGGCCTCCACATCGGCCAGGTCGTCGGAAATGGCGTCGATCTCCTCGCCGAACTCATCCAGAGTGGCGTCTACGGTGTCCAGCTGGTCACCGATCTCCTTGAGCACATCCAGCACCTCGGCCAGCACCTTGGCCTCGCCGCTCTCGGACTTGTCCAGGCCCATGCCGTCAAACATACCCTGGATATAAGCAACCTTCTCAGAAATGGTCATAATGGTATCTCCTTCCGCTGTGCAAATGGAATGGATGGGAATAAAGGGGGCTCAATCAGCCCTTGCAGCGCTCCATATACTCGCCGGTTCTCGTATCGATGCGGATGCGGTCGCCAGCGTTGATGAACAGGGGCACCTTGATCTCAGCGCCGGTCTCCAGGGTGGCGGGCTTGGTGACGTTGGTAGCGGTGTCGCCCTTGACGCCGGGCTCGGTCTCGGTGACCTCCAGGTCCACGAAGTTGGGGGGCTCCACGCCGAACACGCTGCCCTTGTAGGACATGATCTTGCAGGACATATTCTCCTTGACGAACTTGAAGTTGTCGCCCAGGACGCCCTTGTTCACGGGGAGCATATCATAGGTCTCCATGTCCATGAAGTAGTACAGGTCGCCGTCGTTGTAGCTGTACTCCATCTCCTTGCGGTCCACAAAGGCCTGCTCAAACTTGGCGGTAGGGTTGAAAGAAGTCTCGGTGACAGCGCCGGTGATGACGTTCTTCATCTTGGTGCGCACGAAAGCGGCGCCCTTGCCGGGCTTGACGTGCTGGAACTCCACAACCTGCATCACCTTGCCGTCCATCTCAAAGGTCACGCCATTGCGGAAATCGCCTGCGGTAATCATTGCCATTGGTCTCGTCCTCCAATATCAAAAGTTTGGGAATCCAAAGAATAATTCAATGTATTATACCCTATCTCCCCTTTTTTTGCAAGGGGTTGACCCACAATTCTCGGGGAGAAATGGGGGCCTTGGTTGTATCGGCCACCTGGATTACAGGATGATCAGATCCTTGGGGGAGGCGGTGATGTCCACGCATCCCTCGTCGGTGAGCCAGAGCACATCCTCAATGCGTACCCCGAACTTGCCGGGCAGATAGATGCCGGGCTCGGCGGACAGGGTGGCCCCGGCGGGAATGGTCTGGGTCCAGAGGGGAGAGAAGCGGGGATTTTCGTGGATCTCGATGCCCAGGGAGTGGCCGAAGCCATGTCCAAAGTATTCCCCATATCCGGCGTCCGCAATCACCTGAGCGGCGGTATTGTGCACCACGTCGCCGGTGATCCCGCCCCGAGCGGCGGCAATGCCCGCCAGCTGGGCCCGGAGCACCGTGTCATACACCAGGCGCATCTCATCGGTGGGCTCGCCCACCGCCACGGTGCGGGTCATATCCGAGCAGTAGCCCCCCACCACGCAGCCGAAGTCCATGGTGACAAACTGCCCCTTCTCGATCTTGGACAGACCGGGGACGGCGTGGGGCTTGGAGCCGTTGGCGCCGCTGGCCACAATGGGGTCGAAGGAGTTGCGCTGGGCCCCCTTGCTGGCCATGATGTAGGTCAGGCGGGCGGCAATCTCACTCTCCGTGACACCGGGCTTAATGTCGTTGAGAATTTCAGTGAAGGCCTCGTCGGTGATGCGCTGGGCCTGGCGCATGACGGCCAGCTCCTCCTCGTCCTTGACCATGCGCAGGCGGGTGAGCAGGTCAGAGGCGGCCACCAGCTCCACCCCGGGCAGAGCCTCGCTCCACAGGTTGTACTGGGACACATTCATCCCCTCGTCCTCGAAGCCCAGGCGGCGGATGTTGTGGGCAGCCACCAGAGACAGCACCAGCTGGCGGTAGCTCTGGCCCGTGCGCAGCACGTCCACATGGGCCCCGGTGATCTCCTGATTGGCCGCCTCAATGTACCGGGAGTCGGTGTAGTACCAGCACTCCTGGGGGGTGATGAAGGCCACGCCCTCCCCGTGGAAGCCCATGGCGTAAAACTCGCCGGGCTCGGAGGTCACCAGCATGGCGTCCAGTCCCAGGCTGGGCAGTTCCTTGGCAATATTCTTGAAATGGTTCATGGAATAACACTCCTTTACACAATATACAATTTCTTCGGCCTAACCCCTGGCGTACTTCCAGGCGTGCGGCCTGCGTGATCCCTCCGTCAGCTTGCGCTGACAGGGCCTGTTGCAAAATACGTAGATTGCCTAATTCCCCACCAGAGACAATCCCCCAGTCACCTACGGTGACAGCCCCCTTTACACAAGGGGGCCTTGGTACTGCGGTGTTTCTGTTGTCAGATTTCAGCGAACATATAGATAAAATTTCTCCTTATAGAACAAC
>DVKO01000003.1 GCA_018715985.1 Candidatus Enterenecus avicola | reverse complement strand
GATGAAGGTGGTGAAGGAGCCGTCGTCGTCCTGGATGAGGCCGCAGGAGATGCCGGCCACAGGGGCCTTGATGGGCACGCCGGCGTCCATGAGGGCCAGGGTGGAGCCGCAGATGGAGCCCTGAGAGGTGGAGCCGTTGGAGGACAGAACCTCGCTGACCACACGGATGGCGTAGGGGAACTCCTCCACAGAGGGGATGACGGGCTCCAGAGCACGCTCGGCCAGGGCGCCATGGCCCTTCTCACGGCGGTTGGTGGAGCGAGCACCACGGGCCTCACCCACGGAGTAGCCGGGGAAGTTGTAGTGGTGCATATAGCGCTTCTCTTCCTCTTCCCAGATGGTGTCCAGCTTCTGGGCGGCGGCCAGAGTGTTCAGGGTACACACGGACAGAACCTGGGTCTGACCACGGGTGAACAGGCCGGAGCCGTGAACCTTGGGCAGAACGCCAACCTCGGCGGCCAGGGGACGGATCTCGTTCTTGGCACGGCCGTCCACCCGGTGGCCCTGGAGCAGCCAGGCCTTGACGATCTTCTTTTGCAGCTTGTAGGTGAACTCCTCCAGGTACTGGTCCATATCGGGATAGGTCTCCAGATACTTCTCGTGCCAGTGCTCGATCATCACGTTCCAGCGCTGCTCACGCACGTTCTTGTCGTCGGTGTCCATGGCGGCCTTGGCCTCGTCCATGAAGTTGGCCACGATGTCGTCAAACAGCTCCTGGTTGAAGGAGGCGTGCTGATACTCAAACTTGGGCTTGCCGATCTCGGCCACGATCTGGTTGATGAAGGCCACCTGCTGGCGGATCTCCTCGTGGGCCTTGACAATGCCCTCGTACATGATCTCGTCGGGGATCTCCTTGGCGCCGGCCTCGATCATCACCACCTTGTCCATGGTGGCGGCCACGGTCACGTCCATCTGAGAGGCGTGCTTCTGCTCCCGGGTGGGGTTCATGATGATCTGGCCGTCCACATAGCCCACTTCCATGCAGCCGATGGGGCCGTTCCAGGGAATGTCGGAGTAGGACAGGCAGGCGGAGACACCGATCATGGCGGTGACCTCGGGAGAGCAGTCATAGTCCACGCTCATGACGGTGCAGGTCACCACCACGTCGTTGCGCAGATCGGAGGGGAACAGGGGGCGGATGGGCCGGTCAATGAGGCGGCTGGCCAGCACGGCGGGCAGAGAGGGCTGACCCTCCCGGCGCATGAAGGAGCCGGGGATGCGGCCCACGGCGTACAGCTTCTCCTCGAAGTCCACGGACAGGGGGAAGAAGTCGATGCCGTCCCGGGGACGGGGAGAGGCGGTGACAGCCACCAGCACGCTGGTCTCACCGTAGGTGACCATGGCGGCGGCGTTGGCCAGCTCGGCCATCTTGCCCACCTCGATCTTCAGGGGGCGGCCGGCAACCACAGTCTCATAGACCTTGTGATGGGTAAATTCCTTGTGCTTGATGATGGTAGACATAGGTTGATACACTCCTTTTCTTTGGTATCGGCCGGAGCGATCACACTTTAGCACTTGAACACAGGCCCCTCCTATTGGTGAGACCCATGTTCAACTGCTAAAAGGACGTGCTCCGGCGCAAATGCGGGGATAGAGGCAAGGGCGGCGTGAGGTTCACGCCGCCCTATTTGCACAAAACTTACTTGCGGATGCCCAGCTTGGCAATGATGGCGCGGTAACGCTCGATGTCCTTCTTAGCCAGGTAATCCAGCATCTTGCGGCGCTTACCAACCATCTTCAGCAGGCCACGACGGCTGTGGTTGTCGTGGATGTGCACCTTCAGGTGCTCGGTGAGCTCCTGGATGCGGGCGGTGAGGATGGCGATCTGAACCTCGGGAGAACCGGTGTCGGTCTCGTGGGTGCGGTTGGCCTCAATAACGGCAGTCTTCTGGTCCTTGCGAATCATGGGTAATGTCCACCTTTCTTGTGTTCTGCCCGGACGCTGAGTATCGGGCGGGTGAATCCCCCGCGTAACAAGCGGGCAATGTCCCGAAACTAAGCTGACGGGTGTGCATCAAAACGCTAAGCTAGCATATCATAAGCATACCCCGTTGTAAAGGGATTTTTGCCCCTTTTTTTGAATTTTGGCAAGTTTGATGATTATGCCGCCAAAATACGCCACATGAGGAGCAGCATGGTACCGATCACCGACAGGGTGGCGGCCCACTCCCCCCGCACCAGCAGCCGGGCGGCACGGGTGGGGCGGGACACCGGGCGGGGAGCCTGGGTCTGGGCCTGGGGCGTCTCGTGGGGATGGGCCTGCTTCCAGGCGGTGAAGTCGATGACCTGCCCCGGTTTCCCGGCGTGGGCGGGGGCTTGCCGGCGCAGACACACCAGCTCCCGTGCCGGGGCGCTCTCGTAGGCGGGGGCGGCGGAACTCACCGTCAATCTCCGGGCGGGTACGGTGTAATACGTGGTCTCCATAGACAATCCTCCTTTGGTATTTGAGAGCAGTATCTCACAAATACAGTCCCATAAACGACACTTTGTCACAAAGTGTCGAACCAATGTTCTAGATGTATGATAATACATTTGTTCGATTTTGTCAAGGGGGACGCTCTGCTGGGAAAGCCTCCCTTTGCAAGAAGTTGGCATCGACTTGCCACCCTGGTGTTAGCTCCGCAGGGTGACTTTCTGATGGGCAGAAAGTCACCAAAGACCCTCCAAAGGGAGATCCCTTTGGAATCCCCAGGATTTTTTGTTTTTTACCGGTTCAGGCCCAAGTCAGCCCTGGGCCTGGTGGGGCGGATTGGATGGCTGGGTGCATCTCTGGAAAGTTTCTACTCCGCTGATGGCCTCTGCTCTTTCCACCAGGGCCTCAAGTCTGGGTGTAGCGGCCTCGCCCGGCCGCTGTCGGCCGGGGTGCGCCATAAGTAGGGCCGAAACCAGGAGAACGGCACACCACCCCAGCAGCGACGGCGTAGGAACGAGCGTTTTTTCCTCTTGGTATGGCAAACGCCCTTCGGCCCGGTTTGGGAAGCAACTCCTGACAGTCCAGGAGAGCGGGGGGGGATTCCACAAGGAGGGGGAAGGCCCCTCCTTTGGCGATTCTTTCCCCGATTTCTCATCGTTGAGAAATCGGGCCCAGCGGAGCGTCCCCCTTGCCAGGCTGGCAAGATGGAAACAGCCCTCCGTCATGGCAAAGAAAAAGCGTGCTGTGAGAAGCGCTCACAGCACGCTTGAAACGACGTTTACAGGTAGTTCTCGGGGTCCACGCTCCGACCACCCACACGCACTTCAAAGTGGCAGTGGTAGCCGGTGGCGGTGCCGGTCATGCCCACCCGGGCGATGGCCTGTCCCTGATACACCCGGTCGCCGGTGTTCACCAGAAGGGAGGAGCAGTGGGCGTAGTAGGTGACCATACCGTTGTCGTGGGTGATGATGACGGTCTGGCCGTAGCTGCCGCGCCAGCCCACGAAGGTGACGGTGCCGCCGTCCGCGGCGGAGATCTGGGTGCCATAGGGAGCGGCGATGTCCAGGCCGGAGTGGTAGGAGGTGCCGCCGAAGATGCTGCGGTAGCCGAACCGAGAGGTGATGGTACCGCGCAGAGGCCAGGCAAAGGTGCCGGTGGAGGCGGTGGAGGGCTTTTCCTTGGTGCCCCGGTACATATAGGTGGTGGTGGCCTGCTGTACCACGGTGCGGGACACCTCTTCCCGCTGGGTCTCCACGCCGTTGATCTGGGTGACACGGGCTTCCACCTGCTCCACGCCGTCCTGGCCGGCGGACTTCAGGCGGGTGGTACCCTCATAGAGGTTGGGGTTGTCCACATATTCCACGGGGCTCTGGATGCTCTCCTCATAGGTCTCGGTGACCACGGTCTCCACGGAGAGCAGGGGCACAGCCTGCTTGACCAGCAGCTCATCGCCCACGGTCAGGCGGCTCACATCGGGGTTGAGCTGCTCCAGCTCCTCCCCGGTCAGGCCCACGTCCTCGGCAATGCTGTTGAAGGTGTCGCCCCGCTCCACGGTGACGTACTCGGCCTCTTCCTTGTTGCCGGAGAGGGTGGCCTGGAGGGTATCAGGGGCAAACTCGGTGTTGGAGGGCAGCTCCACAGGGAAGATTTCCACATCCTGGGTGAACTTGTGCTCCACGGTCTGCTCGGTGAGGTAGGGCTCCGCCACCTGTTCCAGCATCTCCTCCAGCTCCTGGCTGCTTTGGGCGTAACCCAGCTCCTGGCCGTCCACGGAGATGGCATAGGCGTCCATCATGGCGCCGGTGTCCTCAAACAGGGCGTCCTCCACGGCCCGGGCGTTGGTCTGGGTGCCGGCGTCCAGATAGGTGGGCGCCAGGGTGATCTCGGCGTCATAGCTGTACTCCTGGCCCAGCACGCTGGCCACACGGGTCTCCACGTTGCCCACGATGCTGCTCAGCTCTTCCTCGCTGGAAACCACGCCCACCTCATGGCCGTCCACGTAGGCCACATAGGCCTTGGTGTACATTCCGTTGAAGGCAATGGCGCCTACCCCCACACACAGCAGGGTGATGTACAGCAGGGGGGACACGGGGTGGCGGTCCACACGGACCCGCACCTTACTGGCCACGATGCCCGCCTTCTCCCAGTGCTCCTTGCCCCACACGGAGGCCTTGTCCCAGTTCTTCCGGGCCCAGCGGCAGGTGTTCACACCCGCCACCAGGGCGGTGTCGGAGCAGACCATGGCGGCGCTGGAGACCTTGGCCTTGCAGGCGGCGGCAGCGGGGGCAACCTTGGCCTTGCAGGCGGCGGCAGCAGGGGCTGCCTTGGCCTTGCACACAGCGGCGGCAGACCCGGCCTTGCGCTTGCAGGAGGCGGCCACGGCCTTGGCCCGGCCAACTGCTCCCTTCAGATGCCCCTTGGCCCGCTGGGCGGCGGACTGAGCCATCCGGCGCAGAGAATTCATATTCTGTTCGTTGTCCTGTTGCGAGTTCCTCACGGAACGTCCCTCCCGACCTTCGAATGGTAACAAATAAATTTCAATAGTTACAAATCAGTTACAAGACATATCCTACACGCTTTTTTCTCTGCCGTCAAGGGGTTTTCTGTCTCTATTTGTAGAGAAATTTGTGGGTACCCCTGGGGCGAGGAAAATTTATGGTAAAAATTCCACCCATTTTCCCGGGATTTTTTGCTGTTATTCCGAAAAGAGAGAAGAATTGGGCGGGGTTGACAGATATAGAGAAAGGACGGTAAAATTGTGGCTGAGCTGAAAGACAAAGGAGGCCAACCCCATGGGAAAGTTTGACGGTGTGCTGCTCTATACCGATTATGACGATACCTTATACAATCATCACCGGACGGTGTCGGAGGAAAACCACCGGGCCATCCGGTATTTTATGGCGGAGGGCGGGCGGTTTTCCATTGCCACAGGCCGGGCCAAGCGCACCTTTGCCCCGCAGATCGCCAAGGAGCACCTGGAGTTCAACGCCCCGGTGGTGGTGGGCAACGGGGCGGGGATCTACGATTTCCACGCTGACCGGTATGTGCTGCGCACCCAGCTGAGCCAGGACGCCCCCCGACACATGGATCAGCTGTGCAGCTGCTATCCGGGGCTGTCCTTTGAGGCCTACCACGGGGACGACATCTATGTGCACCACCCCAACCCGGTGACGCTGCGCCACCTGGAGCGGGTGGGGGTACCCTACCGGGAGTGTGCCATGGAGGAGATGCCCACCCCCTGGGACAAGGTGATTTTAGAGGAGGACCACCCGGTGCTGCAACAGGCCCAGGATCACATCCTCTCCCACTGGGGGACGGAGTATGAGGCCATTTTCTCCAACCGGTACCTGTTGGAGGTCACGGCCAAGGGGGCCAACAAGGGCACCATGGTCGCTCATGTGGCCAAGCTGCTGGGCATTGCGCCCCAAAACGTGTACTGCATGGGGGACAACCAAAACGACATTCCCATGCTGGCGGTGTCCGCCATTCCCTTCGCTCCCGCCAACTGCTCCCAGCCGGTGAAGGACTGGGGGGCCCGGCTGGTGGGGGACACCGACGAGCACGCGGTGGCCCAGGTCATTGACATTCTGGACGGTATTTATAAATAAAAAAGGAAGCCCGGCTGCACCAGAGCAGCCGGGCTGGAGCGTGTCGAAAAAGTTCGACACGCTTCTCAAAAATGCAAGCATTTTTTCGAGGGGATGCAGCCCGCTGCGCGCAGAATCGGGTCAAAGGACGACCCGATTCCACACTGGCGGGCTCCAGAAGTGTTT
>DVKO01000022.1 GCA_018715985.1 Candidatus Enterenecus avicola | reverse complement strand
AAGCTGGAGAAGTACCTGGGCGGCGTTGTGGAGATGAAGAAGCTCCCCGGTGCTCTGTTCGTGGTTGACCCCCGCAAGGAGCGCAACGCCATCAACGAGGCCCGCAAGCTGAACATCCCCATCGTGGCCATCGTGGACACCAACTGCGATCCCGACGAGATCGACTATGTGATCCCCGGCAACGACGACGCCATCCGCGCCATCAAGCTCATCTCCTCTGTCATGGCCAACGCCGTGCAGGAGGGTCGTCAGGGTGCAGATGCTGCTCCCGCCGCTGAGGCTGCTGAGGCTCCCGCTGCTGAGTAATCAGTGATTGGTTGGCGCCCGTCCCGTCGGGCGGGCGCCAATTCGTTTATTTACAAATTTGGAGGGAATATACTATGGGTATTACCGCTAAGGACGTACAGAAGCTGCGCGAAATGACCGGCGTCGGCATGATGGACTGCAAGAAGGCTCTCACCGAGGCTGAGGGCGATATGGACAAGGCCATTGAGATTCTGCGCGAGAAGGGACTGGCCGCTTCCGCCAAGAAGGCTGGCCGCATCGCCGCCGAGGGTATGGCTTACGCCGCTGTCATCGACGGCGTGGGCGTGGTGGTCGAGGTCAACGCCGAGACCGACTTCGTGGGCAAGAACGAGAAGTTCGTCAACTTCGTCAAGGGCGTGGCCGCCACTGTGGCCGCCTGCAACCCCGCCGACCTGGACGCTCTGATGGCCTGCAAGTACGACGGCACCGACCTGACCGTCCAGGAGCAGCAGCAAGAGATGGTTCTGGTCATCGGCGAGAACATCAAGGTCCGCCGCTTTGCCCGCTTCGCTGAGGGCTTCTGCGTGCCCTACATCCACGCTGGCGGCAAGATCGGCGTGCTGGTCTCCCTGAACGTGGAGGGCGACATCGACGCCACCGAGATCGGCAAGGAC
Organism: Candidatus Enterenecus avicola; assembly: GCA_018715985.1. GTDB lineage: Bacteria > Bacillota > Clostridia > Oscillospirales > Oscillospiraceae > Enterenecus > Enterenecus avicola. The sequence continues at coordinate 11,132 of DVKO01000022.1, read as the reverse complement.
GTGGCCATGCAGATCGCTGCTCTGAACCCCCGCTTCTGGGACAAGAGCCAGGTCACCGAGGACGTGCTGGCTGAGGAGAAGAAGATCATGCTGGTGCAGATGGCCAACGATCCCAAGATGGCCAACAAGCCCGACCAGGTCAAGGAGAAGATCGTGGACGGCAAGCTCAACAAGTTCTACTCCGAGAACTGCCTGCTCCAGCAGGAGTTCGTCAAGGACGGCGACATGACCGTGGAGAAGTATATTGCTTCCGCTGCCAAGGCTCTGGGCGGCACTGTCACCTTCCGTGACGCCGTGCGCTTCGAGAAGGGCGAGGGCATCGAGAAGAAGCAGGAGAACTTCGCTGAGGAGATCGCCAAGCAGCTGGCTAAGTAATTTTATTTGCCAACCTTTTTCGGGGATGCAGGTTTCACCGCCTGCATCCCCTTTTTATTTGTGCACTTCTTTACAAATTCACAGGAATCTATTACAATGCAATTAGAAGATTTGCATAGGAGGTGCCTCTGGATGAAGCTAACATTTTTCGGCGCGGCCAAAGCCGTCACCGGCAGCTGCCACTGTGTAGAGTGCAATGGATATAAAGTGCTCATTGACTGCGGCCTGCAACAGGGCCGAGACGAGATCGACAACACCCAGCTGGACTTCATGCCCAGCTATATCCAGGACGTCATTGTCACCCACGCCCACATCGACCACTCCGGACGCATCCCTCTGCTCATCAAGCAGGGGTTTGGCGGAAATATCTACTGTACCCGCCTCACGGCCCAGCTCTTGGACATCATGCTTCGGGATTCCGCCCACATTCAGGAGAGCGACGCCAAGTGGGAGAACCAGAAGGGCCAGCGGGCCGGGCGCCCCCCGGTGGAGCCTCTGTACACCCTGGCAGATGTGGAACGGACCCTCCGCCACCTGGTGGTGTGCGAATACGGCCAGGAGATTCAAGTCAATGACGACATCAAGCTCCGCTTCACCGATGCCGGCCACCTGCTGGGCTCTGCCAGCGCCGAACTTTGGCTCACAGAAGGCGATGTGACCAAGAAAATTGTCTTTTCCGGCGACATCGGCAACCGGGAGCAGCCCATCATCCGGGACCCCCAATTCATCCATGAGGCAGACTATGTGGTCACCGAGAGCACCTACGGGGACCGTCTCCACGACATGGACGTGGACCCGGACTATACCGGGGATCTGGCCCAACTCATTGACGAAACCCTGAGCAAGGGGGGAAATGTGGTGATTCCCTCCTTCGCCGTGGGCCGCACCCAGGAGCTGCTGTACTTTATGCGGGAAATGAAGGAGCAGGGCCTGGTGAGGAGTGTGCCCAACTTCCAGGTCTACGTGGACTCCCCCCTAGCCGGGGCTGCCACCCGAATTTTTTCCGGTGATCTCCACGGGTATCTGGATGAGGAGGCCATTGAGGCCCTGAAGGGCGGCGCGCTGTTCCAATTCCCCGGCCTGAACATCACCGAGTCCACCCAGGAGTCCATGGCCCTGAACTCAGATCCCACCCCAAAGGTCATCATCTCCGCCTCGGGTATGTGCGACGCGGGGCGCATTCGCCATCACCTCAAGCACAACCTGTGGCGGGAAGAGTGCGCCGTGGTGTTTGTGGGCTATCAGGCAGAGGGGAGCCTGGGTCGGCGGCTGCTGGACGGGGTGACCCATGTGAAGCTGTTTGGCGAGGAGATCTCGGTGAAGGCTCGGATCGTCAACTTCCCCGGCCTCAGCTCTCACGCAGACAAAAACGGCCTGATTGCCTGGATGCAGGCCTACGATCCCAAGCCCCAGCACGTCTTTGTGGTGCACGGCGAGAGCCAGGTCACCGAGATTTATGCGCAAACCCTGCGGGATCTGGGCTTTCAAGCCCACGCTCCCAATTATGAGGAGGTCTACGACCTGCTCACCAACCATATGATGGCCCCCGGCGTCATTCTCCAACGCAAGCCTGTCTCTGCCTTGCCCTCTCCCGCCTCCCCCGCCTACCGACGGCTGGAAGATGTGGGCAAGCATCTGATGGAAGTCATTGCCCACAACAAGGGCGGCTCCAACAAGGATCTGGGCAAATTTGCCGACCAGATTCGGGCGCTCATCGACAAATGGGATCGTTGACCCACTTCGGATCAAAGGAGAAGCGACACTCTATGCACCTACCCCATGTCCCACGCCGCAACGCTGCCCTGCTCCCCGCCGCTGCTGCCTTCGGCCTGTTTTTGCTCCTGTTCGGCCTGCTTCATCCAGGGGAGCTTTTCTCGGGAATGCGGACCATCCTTCTCCATGAGGATGTGCTCATTACCGACTATATTCAACTCAGCGGCATCGGCCCCGCGTTTGTCAACGCGGGGCTGGTCACCCTTGTCACCGTGGCTATTTTCTATCTGGTGGGTGAAACCCCCAACGGCTCCACGGTGGTCACCATCAGCCTCATGGCGGGGTTCTCCCTGTTCGGGAAAAACATTCTAAACATCTGGCCCATTCTATTCGGCACGGCCGTCTATGCCAGCTTGAAGCGGGAGCCTCTGTCCAAGTATGTCAATGTGGCCATGCTGGGCACCTCCCTGGCCCCCATGGTCAGCTTCATGGGCTGCGACGTGCACCCGTTGGTGGGAACCCTGGTGGGTGTACTCATCGGCTTTCTCATCGCCCCGGTGTCCGAATATGCCTTTCGCATCCAAAACGGCATGAATTTGTATTCCACCGGTTTCGCCTGCGGACTGGTGGCCATGATCTTTGTGCCCATCTTCAAGGCCCTGGGCCTGTCCCCCGCCCCTCACCTGCTATGGTCCATGGGAAACAATGTAAAACTGGCTATACTTCTGTCCAGTTTATGTCTATGCCTGATTGCGGGCGGCCTCATCCTTCATCCAAGGGCCGCACTGGCAGGCTATTGGAAACTGCTCCACACCTCGGGGCGTGCCCCCAGCGACTACCTGCGGATGTTCGGACACGGACCGGTGCTGGTGAACATGGGGGTCAACGGCCTGTTTGCCATGGGCTATCTCCTGCTGACCGGCGGAGATCTCAACGGGCCCACCCTGGGCGGCATCTTCACCATCATCGGATTTTCTGCCTACGGGAAACACCTGTTCAACATCGCCCCGGTGATGATCGGCGTACTACTGGGCAGCACCTTTCTCCATGTCTCAGCCAACCATGAGTCTTTGCAGTTGGCCGCCCTGTTCGGCACCACCCTGGCCCCCTTCTCCGGGGTATTTGGCTGGCCCTTTGGAGTGCTGGCCGGGGTCATCCACTCCGCGGTGGTGCTCCAGGCTGGCCTTCCGCTGGAGGGCATGAACCTGTACAACAACGGCTTTTCCGCCGGGCTGGTGGCTCTGGTGCTCTACCCTGTCATCATCTCCCTATTCCGCCACCGCCGTCCCACCCTCCGGGATGAGGACCTGTTTGAAACCTACGAGGACGACACCCCACAGCCTCAGGAACCGTGTCATCCAGACAGCCCCCGTCCCCGTGGGCGTTGACACCGGAAGCTTGTTCTGGTAAAATGTTACCCAGATTGTTGAAGCAATCGTTGGGGCCGTCAGAGGACGCCCACTTTCTACGACCACCGTCACACCATGAACCTGGATGAATGAGAAGTTCATCAAGAGTGCCAGGAGGCGCTCTTGATGAACTTTTTTCTCTTCGTCCCCCTGCACATCCAGTGCCGCACCCATGTATACCACAGGAGGAAACCCCATATGCACAGCAAATTCATGATCGCCCTTACCTGCGCCGCCGCACTGTCCCTGTGCGCCGGATGTACCGCCGCCGCTCCCTCTGCCACTGCTACCCCCTCTGACACCGGCTACGCCGTGTCCACGCTGAAGCTGGAGGGTGGCGCCGACTGGGGCGCACCCAACCCCTTTCTCTGCCAGTCCAGAGGCCCCGGCACCGCCAAAATGAAGCTGGTGTACGGCAGCCTGCTGGAAAAAGACGAGGAGGGGGATGTGTCCTGGCTGGCACAGCGCTGGGACGTGGACGGCAGCGACTACACCTTCACCCTCTTTGAAAATGCCACCTTCCAGGATGGAGAGGCCCTTACCACAGAAGACGTGGCCTTTACCCTGGACTATTACAAGCAACACCCTCCTGTGTCCAACTCTCTGGGGGTGGGTGAAGATTTTTTGGTGGACCACTACACCGTGGTGGATGACCAAACCATCACCCTGACGGTGGACGAGTCCAACGCCGACACCCTGTCCAACCTGGGCAGCTTCGTCATCCTCCCCCAGCACATCTGGTCTGAGGTGGAGGACCCCTACTCCTACACCGGGGACGGCTATCTGGTGGGCAGCGGCGCCTACTGCTGCACCCAGTACGACGGAGCCACCGGCCTCTACGAGTTCACCGCCTATGATGGCTGGTGCAACGGGAAACAGGGAACGGAGAAGATTCAATTCATCCCGGTCAGCGACCCTCTGCTGGCCTTCGATGCCGGAGAACTGGACATCACCTCCCTCCCTGCCGACCTCAAAGACAGCTATCTCAGCGACCCCAACATTGGGCTGGTGGACAAGGCCAATGACATGGGCTATAAGCTGCTCATTAACTACGAAAAATGCCCTGCGTTCCTGGATCTCTCCTATCGCCAAGCGGTGTACGCCGCCATTGACCGCCAGAGCGTGGTGGACAACGTGTTCCGGGGAGCCGGCACTGTGGGCAGCGCCGGATACGTTCCCCAGGGCAGCATTTTTTACAACGAGAATGTGGTCCAGTACGCCTACGACCCCCAGAAAGCCCAGGAGGTGCTGGGGAACAAGGGTCTGTCTGTCACACTCCTGTGCGGCAACAGCGCCGATGACTTGGCCATTGCCGAGATCATCAAAAACGGCCTGACCCAGGCTGGCATGGCCGTCACCGTCTCCTCCTTCGACTCCGCCACCCGGGACGACAAGATCAACCAGGGCGCCTATGAGTTTGCCCTGGTGGGCAACGGCGGCTGGGGCAACAACCCTCCCACCTATATGCGCACCCTCTTCTCTGACATCTCCAAATTCTCCGGCACCAACCCCCACTCTATGGGGGCCATCGGCTACTCCAACCAGGAGATGACCGATCTGGCCGAGGGCCAGATGTATGAGACCGACTTTGACAAGCGCGTGGAGATGTTCCAGGAGTTGGAGCTGCTGGTGAGCCAGGAAATCCCCATCATCGTCATTGCCAACCAATCCACCTATTCCATGTATCGAAAGGACTATTACGACGGATGGATGAAAACCTACGCCTATCAACAGGCCGAACAAAACCGACTCTCTTATATGGCGCGCTGACCGCTCCCGTGGTGCGCCGCATTCTCCTGCTGCTGCTGTCCTGCACGGCCATCTACCTGCTCAACTTCTTCATCCCCCGGCTGATGCCGGGGGACCCCTTTGACTACACCGCCTCCGGCTCCGGGGAGGACGTCACCGATGTCTACTCCCAGGAGCAGAAGGAATTGCTGCGGGAATATTATGGTCTGGACAAACCATGGCCTCAACAGCTGGCGGACACGGTAGCGCGCAACCTCCACGGAGACTTGGGGCAGAGCATCCACTACAAGCGCCCGGTGTTGGACATCCTGGTGGAGCGGCTGCCCTGGAGCCTTTGGATGATGGGGTGCTCCCTGGCGCTGAGCCTCCTGTTGGGCGTTGGTCTGGCCCTTCTCTGTGTGGGCACCCGTCACGGGCACAGGGTGCTTGCCCCCCTTCTCTCCGCTTTGGCTGAGATCCCTCCCTTTCTCACCGGGGTGCTCCTGCTCTTTCTGGTGGCGGCCCGAGTGTCCTGGATCCCTCTATCCGGGGCGGTGACCCCCTTCGCCCAATACAGCTCCGTCTGGCAGCAGCTGGGGGACATCCTGCTCCACAGCCTGATGCCCATTGCGGCCCTCACCCTGGTGACCTGTCCCAAGTTCTTTTTCACCGCTTGGGCCAGCTTTTCCTCCGTTCTCCATCAGCCCTATATGACCAATGCCAAGGCAAAAGCCCTGCGCCAGCGGCGGGTGTGGCCCTTCTATCTGTTGGCCAACAGCCTTTCCCCCATTGCGGCCCGTCTCTTTCTCTTGGTGGGCGCCTGTGTAGGCGGCACCATTCTGGTGGAAAATGTCTTTGCCTATCCGGGGCTGGGCACGGTGCTGCGGGAAGCGGTGAGCTACCGAGATTACCCCATGATCCAGGGCGTGTTTCTCCTCTCCGCTCTTCTGGTACTGGTGAGCTTGACCCTGGCCGACCTGTGCAGCCACGCTGTGGACCGGGAGGGAACACCATGAAGAAATCGTTGCTTCTCCCCCTCATCCTTCTGGCGCTGCTGGCCCTGATCTTTCTCTGGGGCGTCACCCTCTATCCATGGGATGCGGCGCTCCCCTCCGGGGAGTCCCTGCAGCCCCCCTCTCCCACCCACTGGCTGGGCACCGATAACCTGGGGGTGGATGTATTTGCTCAGATCTCCGCCGGGTTCTTTCGCAGCATGGGCATCGGGGCCATGACCGCCCTTTGTACCTTTCTGTTGGGAGGCGGACTGGGCATCACCGCCGGACTGGCCGGAGGCTGGGTGGACGATGCCATCGGCCTGCTCATCCAGATCTTTCTCTCCATCCCCCAACTGCCGGTGATGATTGTATTGGGGGCCTTTCTGGGACAGAGCACCTGGAACATCATCTGGATTCTCTGTCTGTTCTCCTGGGCTCCTGTGGCCAAGGTGCTTCGGGAAAAAACACGCAGCGTATGCGGCAGGCCCTATGTATCCATGGCAAGGGTATACGGCGGCGGGCTTTTCTACCTCATCCGCACCCATTTGGCCGGCGACCTGCTCCCCCTGCTCTCGGTCAGCGCCCTGGGGGTGGTGGGAAAAGCCATCTTGCAGGAGTCCTCCCTGGCCTTTCTGGGCCTGTCCGACCCCTTGGCCCGTTCCTGGGGCCTGATGATCGCTCGGGCCACCCAGTTCCCCGGCATCTACCGAACAAACTTCTGGCTCTGGTGGCTGCTGAGTCCGGTGCTGGCTATGATTCTATCCACCCTTCTGCTGCGCCTGACGGTGCAGGCCATCCAACTACCCAAATCCTAGGAGGGGTACCGTGCTGCTCCAAGTTCAAGATCTCTCTGTGTCCTACCCACAATTTCACCTGCACCCCCTCAGCTTTTCTCTGGATCGGGGGGAGATTCTCTCCATCATTGGGGAGTCTGGCAGCGGCAAGACCTCCCTCATCCAGGCCATTTCCTGTCTGCTCCCGCCGGAGGGGACAGCCCATGGACAAGTGCTGCTCCACGGGGAAGATTTCCTATCCATGAGGGAAGCCCGGCGCCGCAAACTGCGCATGAGGGTTCTCTCTGTGGCCTTTCAAAACTCCGGGGAGTGGCTCAATCCCCAGCTCACCCTGGGCCAGCACCTCCACGAGGTCATGGCTCCCGTCTATCCCCCCCATGTCTGTGCCGAAAAAGCCCGGATGTTGACGGAGCTGGTGGGGCTGGCTCCCACCGATCTGTCCCTGCGGCCCCATCAGCTGTCTGGTGGTATGGTACAAAAATTTCTCTTGGCCAATGCGGTGGCCCTGGACCCGGAACTGGTCCTGCTGGATGAGCCCACCGCCAGTCTGGACCCGGACGCCTGTCACACTGTCATCTCCGCCGTTCAAACCCTCCGAGACACGCTGGGCACCGCTTTCCTGGTGGTCACCCACGACATGGGCCTGGCCCAACAGCTCAGCCAGCGTACCATGGTGCTCTACCAGGGCCATGTGGAGGAGACTGGCCCCACCCGAGAGGTGCTGGAACAGCCCAGACACCCCTATACCCGGGGGCTGCTTCAGTCCGCCGTCACCCTCAACCCGCTCCGGGATCTGTGGGGCATTCGCCCCAACACGGCCCAGGAGGGGCCTGGACGCCACTGCTGTCCCTTCTACGGACGGTGTACCCAGAGCATACCGCTGTGCGGCCAGCAGGCCCCTGTCCTTCAATCCCAGCCGGACGGCCGGGCCCTGGCCTGTCACCGGGGTGGCATTGTCCCCCTCCTCTCCTGCCATGACCTGTCCCACGCTTACGGGTCCAAACAGGTGCTCAACCAGGTAACTCTCACCGTTCACGCCGGGGAAATTGTGTCCCTGGTGGGGCGGTCCGGCGCAGGCAAGTCCACCCTGGCCTACCTTCTCTCCGGTCTGCTCCCCTGTCCCAATCCCAGTGCCATCCGTTTTCAAGGGCAGGAACAGGATCTTCTCCCCCTCCATCGCCGTCTGGGTGGCATTCAGATGGTGCTCCAGGACAGCCAGGCCGCCCTCAACCCACACCTGACGGTGGCAGAGGCGGTGTCTGAGCCTACACGCCTGGCCAAGGTTTTTCATCCGCAGCGTGTATCTCAGGCTCTGGCGGATGTGGGGCTGTACACCTGTGAGAGCTTCTTGGCTCGCCAGGTAGGCGCCCTGTCCGGCGGGCAAAAGCAGCGTCTGGCGCTGGCCCGGGCCCTGACCATGGAACCTTCCCTACTGCTGGCCGACGAGCCCACCTCCATGCTGGACCCCTCCGCCAAGGCCAATCTGCTGCGAATGCTCAAGGGGCTGCAATACCGCCGGGGTTTCTCCATGCTCATGATTACCCATGACCTATACAGCGCCTGTAAGATCTCCGACCATATCTATCGGTTGGAAGAGGGCGTGCTGCGCCCCTGGGACCCCACTCCATTTCTGTTACAATCCATTGAATCCACCAAGGAGGAATATACTCATGAATGAACAACAGCTCTGGGACGCCTGTGTAGCATTTCACGGGCACGCCTGCGGCGGCCTCACCATCGGCTACAAAGCCGCTGTCTACGCTATGGAACTGCTGGGCCTGACCCGTGCCGAGGACGAGGCCGTGGTCTGTATTGCGGAAAACGACGCCTGTGGAGTGGATGCCATTCAGGTGATCCTGGGGTGCACTGCGGGTAAGGGGAACCTCCTCTTTCATCTCAGAGGCAAACAGGCATTCTCCTTTTATGAGCGCAACAGCGGCCGATCGGTTCGCCTGGTCCTGAAGCCCACCCCCGACTTTCCCGATAAAGAGCGCAAGTTCCGCTATCTGCAAGACACCCCCGCTGCAGCGCTGTTCGACAAAAAAGAGACGGTGCTCTCCCTGCCGGAGCGCGCCCGTCTCTTTGTATCAAAACCGTGCAGCTGCTGTGGGGAACTCACCGCCGAGTCCATGCTCCGGTTGGAGAACGGCCAACTGGTGTGTCTGGACTGTTCCCATCCCTACCGCCGCTTTGATGTGTGACTCTCACATCTCGCCCACATATTGGAAGCGCGGCACCATCTTCCCATCTACCTCCACCAGTTCGTTCCACATGGCGGCAGGACGCACCCACAATCCATATTCTCCGTACAGGGCCCGGTAAACCACCATGGGCTCCAGCGTCTCAGAATGCGTGGCCATGCCCATGAGCTGATAGTCCTTCCCCTTGTAGTGCCGATATTTTCCCGGCAAAAACACCTCTTTCTTCATGCTTGCACACTCCCATAAAGCGGCTGGAGCCAGGTTTTCCCCTGGCCCCAGCCGTTGTTTCATTCTTTTCTTAATCGATCTCGGCCTGACGCATCACTGCGTGTAGCACAAACCGTGCATTTTCAAAAGCCGAACTGCAGGTGGAGAGGGTGACGATTCGATCCCCCACTCCAGGCTGCACCTGGCTGGTAAAGGCGGACCGTCCTTGAATGTCCTTGAGCCATGATTCAAAACTGCTCTCCGTGAAGTTCAGGTCCCAGGCGTTGGTGTCCACACTGCTGACATAGCCGGAGAAAAACTCCAGCAGATAGGTGCCCTGGGGGGTCAGCAGATACCCAATGGGCTGTTCATCGTAAAATTCCTGATCCTCGTACAGCTTCAGGTCGTGGAACATGGTCCGGTTGTTCATCTGATGGCCGTAGATGATCGTGTGCCAATCGGTAAAATCCGACGCATTGCGATAGTCCTCAAAGATGGCGCCGGAACTGTTCCACTGCTTGGTGAACAGACGGTTCAGGTAATAGCTGTTGTCACTGCCCTGCACGATGGGGTAATTGACGTGGGTGCCGGGAATGTAGATCCACCCCACCACATCCGAGTTCATCTGTTGCAGGGAGGCAAAATCCACCACTGGGAACTGGGTCAGAGGATCCTGTGTGGGCTGCACAGACGGCTCCGCCCCTGCATCCGAGGGAGCGGGCGTGGGAGAGGGGATGGTGATAAACTGCTCAATATCATGATAGGCATCCTCGCCCTCTTTATATTCAGACATGATGCTCCAAATCTTCCAAGCTGATACCAGCATCACAACAACCAGGATTGCGCAGACAATGCGATATAACCACTTCATGTGTAACCTCCTTTCCTGATTCTAGCGCTCGATGGAATTACATTACCACATTCTCAGAGAAATTTCAATGTCATTTCTGTGTACAGTATGGTATAATGTGACGCAGTCAACATTTCTGGCATTTCTTAAACTCATATCCCATTCACGTCACGGTTCAAAACCAGGAGGAATACAGGAAAATGATGAAAATTTTATTCGTCTGCCACGGCAACATTTGCCGAAGCCCTATGGCGGAATACGTCATGAAACACCTGGTCAACCAGGCCGGGCTTGTGGCTCAATTTGAGATCCGCTCCGCCGCCACCAGCACGGAGGAGATTGGAAACCCCATCTATCCCCCTGCGGCTCGCACCCTGGCTGCCCACGGGATTCCATCCGGCAGGCACGCCGCCAGGCAGCTGCAAAAGGCCGACTACAATATTTACGACCTGCTCATCGGCATGGACAACGCCAACATCCGCAATATGCAGCGCATCTGCGGCGGTGATCCCCAGGGGAAGATCCACCGTCTCCTGGACTACACCTCTTCCCCCGGTGAGGTGGCGGACCCCTGGTATACCGGAAATTTTGAGCAGACCTGGAAAGACGTATGGGCTGGTTGTAACGGACTCTTGGCTCATCTCTCCCAGCCCTGATCCGTCACACCCTTCTCCCCCACTTCTGTGGATACATAAAAACCGGCTGCGGAGTTTCCTCCGCAGCCGGTTGCAGACTGTCGAAAAGCCTCACGTCAATGCAAGAAGGACAGATGATCTTGCATCGTCAAAAAGCCCTCGGCAGAGTTTTTCCATCCGAAGATGGAAAAATAAATTGAAATCTGTTTTTTTCGGGGACATGAG
>DVKO01000021.1 GCA_018715985.1 Candidatus Enterenecus avicola | reverse complement strand
AAGGACGACCCGATTCCACACTGGCGGGCTCCAGATGTGTTTTTTTCGATGCTCATGTCCCCGAAAAAACAGATTTCAATTTATTTTCCCATCTTCGGATGGGAAAACTCTGCCGAGGGCTTTTTGACGATGCAAGATCATCTGTCCTTCTTGCATTGACGTGAGGCTTTTCGACAGTCTGAGCCCCCTTTACACAAGGGGGCCTTGGTACTGCGGTGTTTCTGTTGTCAGATTTCAGCGAACTTATAGGCAGAATTTCTCCTGATAGAACAACATCGGAGCACGCTCCAGGCCAAAAGCCTCCCTTGTGTAAAGGGAGGCATTCCCCCAGCGGGTAGCGTCTCCACCAGGCCGGCAGGCCTGTGCCACGGAAACCGGAGAAGGAAGATCCAGATGATCCGACCCAACAAAAGTCCCATTTATGGGACTTTCTATGTGGTACACTTCAACCATCAAAGAAGAACGCCTGCAGCCAGGCTGAAAGGAAGTGTACCGCCATGTATGAGTTGGAGTATGTCAGAGGTCATGTGGAAGTGTTTTTCAACGGAGAGTTCTGTTTCTCCGCCGACAACCGGCGGGAGGCGGAAGCGGAGTTGGCCCTGTTACAGAGATAAAAACACAGCAGCGAGAGGAGCTCTCTCGCTGCTGTGTTGGTGTTTGGGGTAACGTTAGTGGCCGAAGTAGAAGTCCCAGGGATCAAAGTAGCCGTCCTGGGTGCTGCTGGTCTGCTGGGGAGCGGGGTCCTGCTGGGTCTGGGTGTTCTGGGTGTTGTTCTGCTCCTCATCAAAGGTGATGTTGAGGGTCAGGGTCTCCCCGGCCCGGTAGACCTCCAGGGTGGTGCTCTCCCCGGCCTTGAACTGGTTCTTGGCGGCGTTGAGCTCTGCCACCGTGGTCACCTCGGTGTCGCCCAGCTTGGTGATGATGTCGCCCTGGCGCAGACCGGCTGTCTCAGAGCAGGAGCCCTCATTCACCGCGTTGACGTACACGCCGGCGGGCCAGCCAAAGGCTCTGGAGTAGTCCTCTGTCACCTCCACGGCGGTGATGCCCATGGAGGGCCGCCCGGTGACGTAGCCGTACTGGATGAAGTCCTGGATCATGTCGATGACGTCGTTGATGGGGATGGCAAAGCCGATGCCCTCAATGGAGGCGGAGCTGCTGTCCCCGTTGTTGGAGTACTTGGCGGAGGTGATGCCCACCACACGGCCGTACCGGTCAAAGAGGGGGCCGCCGGAGTTGCCGGAGTTGATGACGCAGTCGGTCTGGATCATGTTGATGATGGTGCCGTCGCTCATGGTCACAGAGCGGCCCACACCGGAGACATGGCCGGAGGTCTGGGAGAAGGACAGGGTGCCCAAAGCGTTGCCGATGGTGGACACCTCCTGGCCCACCACCAGGGTGTCGGAGTCGCCCAGCACCACAGGCTTCAGGCCGCTGATGCCGTCGATTTTCAGCACGGCCACGTCGTTGGTTTCCTCGCCGCCGATGAGGGTGGCGTCGTACTCCTGGCCATTGTTCAGGGTCACCTTGATGGCGTTGGCCCCGTCAATGACGTGGTAGTTGGTGACGATATAGCCGTTCGCACTGAGGATAAAGCCGGAACCGCTGGAGGTGCCGGTGTACTGCTGCCACCCCTGCTGCACCACCACCTGGCAGGTGACGTTGACGCAGGAGTCGGCGTAGGAGGCGTAGATCTCCTCCAGGGTCATCTCCTTGACCCCGTCGGCCTGCTGCACGCTGACCTGGGTGCCCTGGGTGGTGTTCTGATAGATGGTGGTGGAGCCGTCGTTTCCGCCGCCCAGTCTGTCGTAGAGGGCCGCGCCGCCCACGCCTGCGCCGCCGCCTACCAGGGCACAGCACAGCACCAGGGCCACTGCTCGGCCCGCTCCACCCTTCTTGTGGGGCTTGGGGGCGGACTGCACGTGGAAGTTGTCGTTGGAATTGGTGCTCTCCCCCTTGGGCGTCCAACTGTATCGATAGCTTCCGTCAGCGTTGTGATACCCCTGGGCGAAGTTTTGGCTCTGCTGGTTGGAGCCGTTCTGGTTATCCGCTTGGAACCCGCTGTCGAAGCCGGTGTTTTGATTGTGCATATTCTGATTGTTTTCTTCAAACATATGAATCACTCCTCGTGATTTGATCTGAACAAAGGGTACAAAATAAATATGTCCAGATTGTGACATGAATTCAAATTGATTATAAACAAATTAGAATTATGTGGAAAGGGCGCCCAGCCTGAGCCGGACACCCTTCCTCACCTTCGTTATTTCTTATGGCCCCCCTTGAGGATGGCGGCCACGTCAGAGGCGGCCATAGACAGATCCCCCATCACAGGAGAGAAGATGCCCAGCTTGGCCAGATTGATGAGCACCAGCAGGAGCAGAGGGCCCACAATCATGCCCAGCACGCCGCCCACCAGCATACCCACATAAATGCCCACAAGGGAGAGGATGGGGGACAGGCCGGTCTGATCGCCCAAAATTTTGGGCTCGCCCAGGCGGCGGAACAGGGCGATGATACCCCAGATCACCATCAGCTGCACGGCGTGGGTGTAGTCTCCCACAATGATGTCCACCACCGCCCAGGGCACCATGACGGTGCCGGAGCCGATGATGGGGATGAAGTCCAGCACCGCAAAGCCCAGGGCCAGCAGCAGGCCATAGGGCTGGCCAATGGCGAAAAAGCCCAGGGCCAGGATGATAAACACCACAAAGGAGATGATGAGCTGGCTTTTCAGATAGCCGCCGAAGGCCTCCATGAAGATGCGCCGCACATCGCTGCAAAAGCTGCGGGCGGGGGCGGGCACCCGGTCGGTGATGAAAAAGCGCAGGCGGGGGTAGTCAGCGGTGATGAAGTAGGTGGCCATCAAAAACACGATGGTGGCCACCACAAAGGCGGAGACCTGGCCCACCAGGGAGGGCGCCCGGTCCGCCACCATTCTCAGCCAGCCGGACACGTCGATGTCCCGCACCCAGTTCTCCAGCAGCTGGCCCAGCCGCTCTCCGGCGGTGTATGCGTTGCCGGGAATCAGCTCGCTCAGGCCGCCCAGCCACTCCAGCACCCGGTCCAGGCTGGACACCATGCCGTCCACCACCGTCTCCCAGTTGAGAAACAGGGCCTGCACCTGCTCCACTGCCATCCAGGACAGGGCCCACAGCACGCCGCCCACCACGCCAAAGACCAGGATGAGCAGCGCCATGGTGATGACCCCTCGGGAGACAGACAGCTTTTTCTGCAGCCACCGCACCGGGGGATTGAGCAGCCAGGACAGCACCAGGGCCAGCACAAAGGGACTGAGCAGAGAGAGGATGGGGAGCACGCCGTACCGCAGGGCCAGCAGCGCCACCACCAGCAGCACCGCCCGCACGCCCAGCCGCAGCCACAGCTCTCCCCGCTGCTTCCATGTCAGTTGTATCGGTTCCATCGTTCACCTTTCCTTTCGGGCGGCTCCGCCGCCCAGGACAGCGAATGGCATCTCTGTTTGTGATGCCGCTTATCGGTCATGATTATACCCCCTGTCTCCCACATTGACAACCCCAAACCGCTAGGGTATACTAATTCGATATGAATGATCGGGAGGAATCAACATGGATCGTACCAAATTTCAGCGCGGCCATGTGTCTATCTTTCTGTCCTACTACAAGCCCCATCTGCACCTGTTTTTGCTGGATATGGCCTGTGCGTTGGGCATTGCACTGATAGACCTGGCTTTCCCCTACGTGTCCCGGCTGTCCATGCAGGACCTGCTGCCTCAGAACCTCTTTGGGGCCTTTTTCGCCGTCATGGCCTGCCTGCTGCTGGCCTACCTGCTGCGGGCGGGGATGTACTACATCGTCACCTACCTGGGCCACATGATGGGGGTACTCATTGAGGCGGACATCCGCCGGGACCTGTTCGGCCATATGCAGGACCTGTCCTTCTCCTTTTATGACAAGAACCGCACGGGCCAGCTGATGAGCCGGGCCACCAACGACCTGTTTGAGATCACGGAGCTGGCCCACCACGGCCCGGAGGACCTGTTCATCTCGGTGATTACCCTGGGCGGCGCCTTCTGCCTGATGCTCACCATCCAGTGGAAGCTGGCCCTCATCGTCTTTGCGGTGGTGCCTGTGTTCGTCCTCTTCACCATCTTCCAGCGCCGGCGCATGATGCGCGCCTCGGTGCAGGTCAAGCAGAACATGGCGGGCATCAACGGACAGCTGGAGTCCTCCATCTCCGGGATGCGCACCGCCAAGGCCTTTGCCAACGAGGACCAGGAGAACCGCAAGTTCCAGCAGTCCAACAACCAGTTCAAGGGGGCCAAGCGGGGCTATTACAAGGCCATGGCCACCTACATGGCGGGGCTGGAGTTTGCCCTGCCCGCCATGAATGTGCTCACCATCACCGCCGGTGGCTGGTTCATCCTCCAGGGGGAGATGGACTACATCGACCTGATCACCTTCGCTTTGTATATCTCCACCTTCCTCACCCCTGTGCGCAAGCTGGCCGCCTTTGTGGAGCAGTTCCTCAACGGCATGGCGGGCTTCAAGCGGTTTGTGGAGCTGATGCGGGTGGAGCCGGCGGTGCAGGACGCCCCCGACGCCGTGGACATGGGCCCCGCCCAGGGAGACATTCTGGTGGACGACGTGTCCTTCTCCTACGACGAGGGGGAGACGGTGCTGGACCACGTGTCCATCCACATCCCCCAGGGGGAGACGGTGGCGGTGGTGGGCCCCTCCGGGGGCGGCAAGTCCACCCTGTGCCAGCTCATTCCCCGCTTCTATGACGTCACGGGAGGCCGCATCCTGGTGGACGGCACCGACGTGCGCCACATCACCCAGCACTCCCTGCGCCAGAACATCGGCATTGTCCAGCAGGATGTGTTCCTCTTTGCCGGTACCATCTACGACAACATCCGCTACGGCAAGCCCGACGCCACCCAGGAGGAGATCGTAGAGGCGGCAAAGCGGGCGGAGATCTACGACGACATCATGGCCATGCCCGACGGCTTCCAGACCTATGTGGGAGAGCGGGGGGTCATGCTCTCCGGCGGCCAGAAGCAGCGGGTGTCCATCGCCCGCATCTTCCTGAAGAATCCCCCCATCCTCATTCTGGATGAGGCCACCTCCGCCCTGGACTCGGTGACGGAGGCCCGCATCCAAAGCGCCTTTGACGCGCTGGCAAAGGGCCGCACCACCCTCATCATCGCCCACCGGCTGTCCACCATCCGCTCCGCCGGGCGCATCGTGGTCATTGACGGCTGCGGCATCGCCGAGGAGGGCACCCACGAGGAGCTGATGGCCAGAGGCGGCGAATACGCCCGGTTGTATCAGGCTCAGAAATCAGTTTCCGTATAAAGCGAGGTGGCCGGTATGGCGCGCAAAGCACGGATACAGCGGCTGGAATTGCCCGCCGGACGGCGGGTCCTGGTGGTCAGCGACATTCACGGCAGCCTGCCCCTGTTCCAGGGGCTGCTGGACAAGGCGGGCTACGGCCCCGACGACATTCTGGTGCTGCTGGGGGACCTGGTGGAAAAGGGCCAGGACAGCCTGGCGGTGCTGCGCTACGTCATGGACCTGTCCACCCGCCGGACAGTGTACTGCGTCAAGGGCAACTGCGACGATCTGGTGACGGAATTTGTGGACTCCCCCCAGGTGCGTCCGGAGTTTTTCCACCACTACCTCAACGTGTGGCGCAACCGCTGCACCCTGCTCCAGATGGGCCAGGAGGCGGGCTTTGAGACCCGCTCCCCCGAGGACCTGCCCGCCCTGCGGCAGGTGATTCTGGACCACTTCGGCCCGGAGCTGGCCTTTCTGAAGTCCATGCCTGAGATCCTGCTCACCCCCGACTATCTCTTTGTCCACGGCGGGGTGGAGGACGAGGACCGGCTGGAGGACATGGAGGCCTGGCGCTGCATGAAAAACGACAACTTCCTGGACCAGGGCCGGGTGTTCCGGCGGTGGTGCATCGTGGGGCACACCCCGGTGACCCTTTACCACCCCCACATTCCCACCTCCAATCCCCTGATCTCCCAGGCCCAGCACATTGTCTCCATTGACGGAGGGTGCGCCCTCCATCTGGACGCCCAGCTCAACGCCCTGGTCCTCCCCCGGACCCCCGGGGAGGACTTCACCTTCTTTGCCTACGACGGTCTGCCCACCGCCATGGCCCTGGACCGGCAGGAGGAGACGGCGGAGTCGGTCAACGTCCGCTGGGGCCACAACCA
>DVKO01000020.1 GCA_018715985.1 Candidatus Enterenecus avicola | reverse complement strand
GCGGCATCCTGCTCCCAAAGCAGGCGCGCTACCAACTGCGCTACACCCGGATATAAAATGATTATAACTGTGGTCAAACATGTGGTCAACGCCGATTTTTGACCAGTTACCGGCGAGGGGGAAAGTGCTGTCAGCCCAACTGTCCCAAGGCTTTCCGGGTTTTCCGATGGCTGCGGCTCGAACCTGGGCCTCACGCTCCCAAAGCAAGCGCGCTACCAACTGCGCTACACCCGGATATGGAATTGTTGAGTGGCCCCGGGTGTATTTCCCCAAAGCAGGTTGCATAGCTGACTGGGGTGTGCCGCCCGTCTGATGTGGCATTTCACATGGTTTTATCTCATATGGACTCAACAGACTTGTATTATAGCGGATTTCCTTGCCCTTGGCAAGAGTTTATGGTATGATTCTCTCAACTTTCTTTTCAAAGTATGAGGTGAGCTCAATGAGAATGAGAAAAAAGAAGAATTTGGAGCGACGCATGGAGAATTGCGCCGATTTGTGGATAAAGGATCCTGTTGCACAGCGGGGCAAGTGGAGGGATTTGATGCCGCAAGCCCAGGGACTGCGTCTGGAATTGGGGTGCGGAAAGGGAAGATTTACCGCTGAGACGGCTGCCGCACACCCGGAGGACCTGTATGTAGCGGTGGAGCGTGTGCCGGATGCCATGGTGATTGCCATGGAGCGATGCCGGGAGAAGGGGCTGCACAACGTCTTTTTTATTGACGGTGATGCCGCCTGCCTCAGCGACTACTTTGCCCCTGATGAAGTGGACTTGCTCTATATCAACTTCTGCGATCCCTGGCCCTCTGTGAAGCACTCACGGCGCCGTTTGACCCATGAGAACTTCCTGCGAGGGTACCGTCAGGTGCTGCGAGATGGGGGTGAAATCCACTTCAAATCGGACAACCGGGACCTGTTTGAGTGGTCCCTGTTCCAGTTTCCCAAGGCTGGATTTGAACTCTCGCAGGTCACCCGAAATCTTCACGAACACGGTGTGTGTGGGGTCATGACCGACTATGAGGAGAAGTTTTACAACCTGGGAACCCCCATCAATCGGTGTGTGGGGACCAAGGTGGCGCTGCCGGATGTGCCGGTGCCGGAGGCGCTGGGCCGTCGGCTTCCTCAACTGCGCATCCGCAATCTGGAGGAACAGGATCTACCTGCTGTGCTGGCGCTGATGGAGAGCAACGCCCCATATTATGAGATTCAAAATCAGGGGCAGCCTACGCTAGGGAGCATCCGGGAGAATATGGCGACTCTGCCCCCTCGGTGCACCCG
The DNA here is from genome assembly GCA_018715985.1 of Candidatus Enterenecus avicola. GTDB lineage: Bacteria > Bacillota > Clostridia > Oscillospirales > Oscillospiraceae > Enterenecus > Enterenecus avicola. The sequence continues at coordinate 28,088 of DVKO01000020.1, read as the reverse complement.
GGAACAAAAGCATGATTTGGGCCTGTGGCGGGATGGCCGACTGGTGGGTGTGCTGGACCTGGTGGAGGGCTATCCCCGGGAGCGCACCCTCTGGGTTGGATTTTTCATGGTGGATGCCGAGCTGCACCGCCAAGGCATTGGCCGGATGGTGGCGGAGGCTCTGCCTGGTGCCGCAGCGGACGCAGGTATGGACAGCTTGCGTTTGGGCTGCCTGAAGGGCAACGAGAGCGGGCATCAATTCTGGAACGCCATGGGATTCCAGGACCTCCGGGAGGGGGAGACCTTGGGCGGCGGCAGCGCCGTATGGATCATGGAGCGCCTGGCTGCGGAATAAAGACGAAAGCAGGACTTTCCTCGGGGGGAAAGTCCTGCTTTCGTCTGATACATCAAAGAGGGAGAAGCACGTGGTATACCATCATAAAGTGGGCTACGGAGCCCAGCACGATGAACACGTGGAAAATTTCATGACAGCCGAAGCGAGGGTTGTCCCGGGCGGGCCACTTCAGGGCGTAGAGCACGCCGCCGATGGTGTAGAGCACGCCGCCGGACAACAGCCATAGTACCCCCGAGACGCCCAGGGTGAGATAGAGGGGGTAGATGGCGATGACCGCCAACCAACCCATGGCAATATACACCGTGGAGGTGAGCCACCGGGGGCAGTTGATCCAGACCAGGGTCATGACCAGCCCGGCAATGGCCAGAGCCCAGATGATGCCGAACATGGACCAGCCCCAAGGGCCACGCAGAGCGGTGAGGCACACAGGCGTATAAGTGCCTGCGATGAGAAAATAGATGGAAGCGTGGTCATATTTGCGCAAGGCAATGCGCTTGGCAGCGGTCGTGTGCACGCTGTGGTAGAGGGTGGAGGCGGTATACAGTCCGATCATGGAGGCCCCATAGATGGAAAAAGAGACGATCTTCCAGACATCTGTGCCGGTGACCACGGCCTGTACCAACAACAGGGCAGTGCCAAGAATGGCCAAAACGGCCCCAATTCCGTGGGTGATGGCAGACCAGGGGCGCAGTCCATCAAAGGGGGTGCGGCCATGTTCCTGGGGACGTCTGCGAGGACGGGGCAGGACGTCAAAGGGGTCAGGTGTGAGCGCGTGTTCCATAGTGACACCATCCTTTCTGAGACATCATTATATCATACACATGGGGTCATATCAAGAATAAAATGGCCATATCTAATTTTGAAAATCATATTAAAATCCGCCGCATTGAATTTAGAAACAAAGTGTGATATGATAAAAAATCAAGTGATGAATGAGCAGGAGGAGAGACTATGGGAGAGTGCCTGGGACTGTATCTGCACATTCCGTTTTGCCGCAGCAAGTGCGATTATTGTGATTTTTATTCTCTGGCGGGTAGGGAAGACCGGATGGACGAATACCAGAAGGCTCTGGTACGCCACGTGGTGGAGAGCAGCGCGGTGGCCCGAAACTGTCCCGTAGACAGCATATACATTGGCGGAGGCACCCCCACCTGGTACGGAGAAAAGCGACTGCTGGAACTGCTGCGCACGGTCAAGCGCCATTTCTGTATGGCAAAGGATGTGGAGGTGACTGTGGAGGCAAACCCGGACAGCGTGGATGGGAAGATGCTGCGGCGCCTGCGCCGGGCAGGGGTAAACCGGATTTCCATGGGGATGCAGTCTGGCAGCGATGAGGAGCTGCGCTCCGTCCACCGTCCCCACACCTATCAGCAGGTGGAGGATGCAGTGGCGGCGGTGCGGGCGGCGAAGATCCGCAATTTGAACTTGGATCTGATTTACGGCCTGCCGGGGCAGACCGAGGAGAGCTGGCACGAGACCGTGGAAAAGGCCCTCTCTCTGGGGCCGGAGCACTTGTCTTGCTACGGGCTGACCATAGAAGAGGGAACACCTCTGGCCCAGAGGGTGGCGCGAGGGGAGCAGCTTCCCGACGAGGACCAGCAGGCTACGCTGTACCTGTGGACCGTGGAGCGACTGGCCCAGGCGGGATATGAGCAGTATGAGATCTCCAATTTTGCCAAGCGGGGCTATCAGTCCCGGCACAATATGAAATACTGGATGGGACGGCCCTATATGGGGCTGGGTGTGGCGGCACATTCGGACTTTGGCGGCCGTCGGTACTCCTTTGTCTCGGATCTGGACGCATACATCCAGGGGATGCTCAGCGGCGACGAAGTGGTGGACGAGTCGGAGAAGATCACCCGCCGGGAGCGGGGGAGCGAGTACCTGATGCTCCGCCTGCGCACCGTCCACGGCATTGACGAGTGGGAGTATCGCCGGGAGTACATGATGAACTTTGACCCCATTGAGGCAAAGCTGTCGGAGTTTGAGCAAAAGGGCTGGGCCCGCCGCCAGGGGCGTCGATGGCAGTTTACCCCAGAGGGCTTCCTGTTATCCAATCAGCTCATCGGCCAGCTGCTGGAACTGCAGGAGAATGCAACGCTGGGGGGCACCTTGGACCGCATCCGTCAAAAAAAAGAAGAGGGTTGAGAAAAGGCAGACGGCGCAGCGCCGTCTGCCTTTTTGTGGTAAATGGACAAAAAACGGGCATACTGAAGGTGAGGTGAACAAGGATGAATATGAGCAACCAGGAGTATCAGCAATATGTGGCGGCCATGGCCAAACCATCCCCCATGGGGAAAAACCTGGTCTGGGCCTTTTTGGTGGGAGGTGGCATCTGTGCCATGGGGCAGGGGCTGAGCACCTTGTATGAGCGCTGGGGGGCGGGAGAGAATGCCCTGCCCCTGGTGTCGCTGACGCTGGTATTTTTGGCGGCACTGCTCACGGGCCTGGGGGTATTTGATGATATTGCCCGCAAGGCGGGGGCAGGCACCTTGGTACCCATTACCGGTTTTTCCAACGCCATGGTATCTCCGGCTCTGGAGTTTCAGAGTGAAGGGCGCATCACCGGGACGGGAGCCAAGATCTTTACGGTGGCGGGACCGGTGCTGGCCTATGGTGTGTTTGCCAGCGTGGTGTATGGCTGTTATCTCATGCTGATTTTGTAAAGACATAGGAGAAAAACTCCCCCAGACGTTGATCCAGGGAGGCGTGGCCAGTGTATGGGGTTCGCCTCCCTGAATTTTCTAGTGAATTGTGCAAAATGCTGAAAACACGCTGAAAGACAAAAATGTGGAATGAAGTGGAACTTATTATTTTACTAAAAACACAGACAATTATGGGCGAAAAAGAAAAAATTAGAAACATACTTTTCCATACGAAAGTTTGATGAGAAGGGTGCACATAGAAAATGAGAAAAAATAAGGATCAGACGTTTACTTTTACCAATATATTATGGTAACATCATACTACAATTGGATAGGATGGATTGTTACCGTGAGGGCAAAACCAGGTTGACCAGAAGAATATGACACGTATGCTCCTGGTGATCTGGCTTTTCTTTTGAGAGGGAGCAGTGCACCGACCATCCAAAATACCATAAGGAGGAAGCGAAATGAGACGGCAGAACAAACGAGTCGCCTCCGGCCACACGGGGCGGAGATTGACTGCGGCCGCCTTGGCTGTGTTGATGGGCGCGGGCTGTGTAAAAATGGCTCCGTTCCAGGCGCAGGCTGAGGGTGGCGGGGACAATACATACGAAATTTATCCCACCCCCCACTTGATCAACTACACCGGCGGCGAGTACATCGTCAAAACCCAGGTCAATGTGGTCTTTGAGGACGGCATTGACGAGTACACCCAGGACCGCCTGGAAGAGGTGCTGGATCTGAAGAACATCTCCTACACCACTTCTGAGGAGAAGGTGGAGGGTACTACCAACATCCTGGTGGGTATCGATGGGTCCCAGGGCTATGTGGATCAGTATGCGGAGGATAACCTTACATTGACCACCGCGGATCTGTTCAACAAGCTGGATTCCTATGTCCTGGACAACAAGGACGGGGTCATCACCGTACTGGGCCGGGACACCGATGCTGCATTCTACGGCCTGACCACCCTGTACCATGTGTTCACCCAGATGGACAGCTACACCATTCAGAACTTCCATGTGGAGGACTGGGCGGACGTGGCCAGCCGCGGCTTCATTGAGGGCTACTACGGCAACCCCTGGAGCACCCAGGACCGGGTCAACCTGATGACTTGGGCAGGCTATTACAAGCTCAACTCTTACTTCTACGCTCCCAAGGATGACCCCAAGCACAACGCCAAGTGGCGTGAGCTGTACACCGAGGAGGAGCTGGAGACCAAGATCAAGCCTCTGGCTGAGGCGGGCAACGCCTCCAAGTGTCAGTTTGTCTATGCTCTGCATGCCTTCATGAGCAACCCCATCAATGCCAGCAACTACGACGCGTCGCTGCAGACTTTGAAGGAGAAGTTCGAGCAGACCATACAGTATGGTGTGCGCCAGATCGCAGTGCTGGCAGACGATGCCGGCGTACCTGGCGGAGACAACCAGACCGGTTGGAGTTTGTACGTCAAATTGATGACGGATCTGGTCAACTGGGTCTCCTCGGAGGAGATGCAGACCAAGTATCCCGGACTGAAGGTCACTGTTCCGTTCTGCCCCAATAACTATATGGGCAACGGAAACAGCGCTCAGCTGCAGTATCTGGGACAGAATATGCCCCAGTCTGTACCTCTGGTTGTAACTGGCGGTACCGTGTGGGGTGAAGTATCTCAGAACTTTACCAGCGGTTTTACCAATGGTGTGGGCCGCGGGCCCTATATGTGGATCAACTGGCCCTGCACCGACAACTCCAAGCAGCACCTGATCATGGGCGGGTACACCACCTTCCTGCACCCTGGCGTAGATCCCTCCAACATCCAGGGTATCGTGCTCAACCCCATGCAGCAGTCCGAGCCCAGCAAGGTGGCCATCTTTGGCAACGCCTGCTACTCCTGGAACATCTGGGAGAACGAGGAGCAGGCCGATCAGGCTTGGAATGACTCCTTCAAGTATGTGGACCACAATTCCGCCCTGGAGACTGCGGCATCCACCGCTCTGCGGGAGCTGTCCAAGCACATGATCAACCAGAACATGGACAGCCGTGTGCGCGTGCTCCAGGAGTCTGTGGAACTCAAGCCCATTCTCAACTCCTTCAAGGAGAAGCTGACTGCCGGTACCGTCACTGTGGACGATGTGAACACCGTGATGGCTGAGTTTGTCAAGCTCCAGCAGGCAGCCAAGACCTATCGGGACCAGGCTGGTAATACCGATGTGAAAGATCAGATCGTCTACTGGCTGGATTGCTGGGATGACACCACCGAGGCCGCCATCGCCTACCTCAACGGCGTAAAGGCGGTGCTGGACGGCGACACCAATGCCATTCTCCAGTACAACACCCAGGGCAAGACCGCCTTTGACCGCTCCAAGACCCACGGCTTCCACTATGTGGATCATACGGAGTACGCCGAGGTGGGTGTGCAGCACATTGTGCCCTTCATCAACACCCTGGCCACCTATGTCTCTGGATATGCGGAGACTGCCATGGATCCCAGCAAGGTCATCACCACCTTCATCACCAGCCGCACAGATACCCCTACGGGCAATACATCTAATGTCTTTGACGGTAACGATAGTACCGGGGTGACCTATAAGAATCCCAACTCCATTGCCAAGGATGAGTATGTGGGTGTGCTTTACAACAAGGTCATCGACGTAAACAGCATCCGAATCACCATGCAAGGTCAGGCGGATCACTTCGAGCACTCCAAACTCCAGTACACCATGGACGGGAAGCAATGGCAGGATGTTACACTGCGTGAGGGTACAAATCAATTCGACGTACCGAGAGGTCACGAGTTTGAGATTTCCCTGGATGAAGATGCGCTGCCTCAGGACTTCCAGGCCATGGGAGTACGACTGATCACTACCCAGGCCAACAGTGGAAATTGCTGGCTGGACCTCCGGGAGTTCCAGATCAACCAGGAGCCAAGCAATGAAGCCCCGCAGATCGAGGGCGCGTACACGCTCTCTGATGGCCTGAGTGTAAAGGCTGGCCAGTTGGCCAACCTCAACGATGGCAATGCCAGCACCGAGGCTCAGCTGTCCAATGCCGGAGACAAGACAGTGGCCGGCGCATACATCCAGTACACCTTTACCGATAGCGAACTGACTCAGATCGGTGTGGTGAAGTTTGCCCAGGGCAGCAGCAAGGCCGGCGACGTGATCTCCAACGGAAAGCTGCAGTATCTGGGTGAGGATAATGAGTGGCACGATATCGGCGCCATCAACAACTCCCAGGAGCAGACCTTTGACTTCAACGGACAGGGTATTATGGCCAAGGCCGTACGCATTTACAATGTCGACGAAGCGAAGGTTTGGTGGCGTGTGGGTGAGTTCACCGTCGCCGAGGGCACTGGCAGTGACAGCAAGCCTATTGAGTACAACGTCATCCGTACCGAGATGTGGAAGGTTGAGGGAGGCAAAGAATCCAACCTCTATGACGGCGATGACACAAGCTACGTGTACTATGATCCCGATGGCAATGGAAATCCTAATAACGTCAACGGCGATGACTTCATGGTTGACCAGTTCCTAGGATATGATTTGGGTAAGGTGGCCACACTGGACAGCATCCATCTTGTGGTAGGCAATTCTGCTAAGTCCAGTGATAAAATTGTGAAGTACGCCATTGAGACTTCTTTGACCGGCCAAGATAACTCCTGGACGGCTGTACCTGGATATGCTGAGCATACCGGCAACGATAACGCTGTTGATAACTTGACCATCAATCTGGAGGAGCCCATTCAGGCCCGTTACATCCGTGTCCGTAACCTGGAGCAACGTGGTGCTTGGGGCTACTTCAGTGAGTTCACCGTCACCGAGGTCCCTAAGGGTTCCACCGAGAACCTGTACACCAACGTGACCACCAACATCCTTTCCAACAAGGAGGACGGTCAGGTGAGCCTCACCAGCGGCTCCGTGACTCTCAATGCGGATGACTACATCGGCGTGGATCTGGGCAACATCAAGGCGGTCACCAACGTGACCACCTCTGACCTGCCCGATACTGTGACCCTCCAGACCTCCATGAATGGGGTGACCTGGGCGGACTACGCTGCCGATGCCGACACTGTGGATGCCCGCTATGTCCGGGCTGTGGCCACCGCTAACGACGTGAACCTCAACCTCACCCAGTTTGTGGTGGACTATGAGTATGTGGCGGACAAGACCGTAAAGAGTGACTTCGCCAACAGCGATACCGGCCGCGATATGCGCACCAAGGGCAACGTGGACGCCATCTTTGACGGCAATCTGTCCACTTATGCCGAGCTGACCGGCGCTCAGGTCCAGGGCAAGTATGCCATCTTCGATCTGGGCCAGACCATCCACTTCACCTCCCTGCGTTACTACATCGTGGAGACGCAAAAGGACTTCCCCCGCCATGTGAAGTTCGAGGTGTCTGTGGACGGCAAGACCAACTGGCAGGAAGTCATGGTGGTGGGTAACAGTGACTTCGAGAATACATCCAACGAAGATACTGCCAAGAGCGCCACTTATCTGACCCATGACAGTCAGAATCCCGGCTATATGTATGCTGATTCCGGAACCCTGGACAAGGAAGGCCGCTACATCCGCGTCACGGTTCTGAGCGCCTATGACCACAGATGGCTGGGCTTCAGCGAGATCCAGATCAACGGTGGCGCCTACATCTCCACCGAGAGCAACCGGGACATCATCTCCGACGTGGTGGAGGCGCCCAACATGATCCCCTCCAATGCTCTGGACGGCAACTATGTGACCTCTTACAAGCCCGGCCAGGCCAATAACTCTTTCACCTACCGCATCTCTGAGCCCACCGGTCTGACCTCCATCCGGCTGGTGCAGCTGGGCGCCGCATCCGGCGCCACCGTCACCGCCCGCTATACGGACGGAGCAGAGGTGACTCTGGGCAACCTGAGCCAGGCCATCAACGAGTTTAAGGTGGACAACAGCAAGACCCTGGAGAGCATCACGGTGACCTGGACGGATGCCATTCCCGAGATCGCTGAGATCGCCACCTCCACTGCCACAGTGGCTGCGGTGGATAAGGACGCTTTGACCGCCGCTCTGGCCACCGTTCAGGACACCGACACCTGGACCGCCGACAGCGTGGCGGCCTACAATGCCGCCAAGGCAGAGGCCCAGGCCATTGCCGACAACGCCAACGTCACCCAGACTATGGTGGACGCTGCTCTGGCCGCGTTGAACCGCACCATCCGTGACGCCGTGACCAAGGCGACCACCGACCAGGTGGCTGACCTGAACGCTCTGGTCACAGGAAAGGTGAGCAACGACCAGCACATCTATACCGCTGTCAGCTACAACACCTACGCCACCGCCATGGCCAACCTGGAGGCTGCCCTGACAGACACCGACAACCTGTCTGCTGCCAAGGCCGACGAGCTGAAAGCCGCCGTGGAGAGTGCCCAGACTGCTCTGGTGTACTCCACCTACAACAAAGAGGTGGCCCAGATGACCGTGGAGAGCTACGATGCTCTGGTCTCCGCCAACTACACCAGCAACACCTTTGCCGATGTGACCACCGCCAAAGCCGCCATTGAGGCTCTGCTGACCAATGATGAGGCCACCCCCAAGGACTTCATCGATGCCGTGGCCGACTACCAGGCCGCTGTGGACGCTCTGGCCGACATCACCACCCTCCAGGCTGAGATCGCCAAAGCTGACACTGTGGACAAAGATCTGTACACCGCCGAGAGCTATCAGGCTTACATGGGTGCCGTGGATGCTGCGAAAGCACTGCTGACCACCGGTACCAAGGCTGAGGTGGAGGCCGCTGTGGCCAACATTCGTGCCATGTTTAAGGCGATGGATCTCAACCCCGACACCGAGCTGGGCGCCGTGGTGGCTCAGGCCGAGGCTCTGGACGCTGAGGACTACACCCAGGCTACCTACGAGGCTCTGATGGCTCTGGTGGAAGAGGCCAAGGCCGATCCCACCAATGAGGCGTACATCCAGGAGATTGTGGACGCCATGAACGCCCTGGTCAACGTGGAGGCCCTGAAGGCCCAGCTGGCTGCCGCCCAGGCTGTGGATGCGGAGAAGTACACCACCACCTCCTACAAGGCCCTCACCGATCTGGTGGCCCAGGCGGACGCTCTGCTCCAGTCCGGCACCCAGGCCCAGGTTGACAAGCTGGCCGCCGATGTGGATGCCGCCATCCGCGCCCTGGTGGCCCGTGCCGCCGGTGTGGACGAGTACCGCGACGGCATTACCCTGAAGCCTGCCGACGGCTACACCGCTGAGAGCTACGCCGCCTACAAGCAGGCCTACGACGCCCTGATGGCCGCCGACGCGGCCGACCTGTCCGCTGAGGCATTCGCCCAGCTCAAGGAGAACTTTGAGCAGGCGGAGCTGGCTCTGAAGTCTGTGGAGACCCAGAAGCCTGACGACGGACAGAAGCCCGATGACGGCGACAAGCCCGTCAACACCCAGAAGCCTGGGGAGGGCACTGTGCCTCCCACCGGAGACGGCATGAACCTGACCATCTACGTGCTGATGGCCGCTGTGTGTGCCGCCGGTATCTCCGCTCTGATGTTCTTCAAGAGCAAGAAGAAGGCCTAATTGCACCATAAAAATTGCCTCGGCTCTAAGCCGAGGCAATTTTTTCTCCCTTGGGGTTGAAAGATGGGGAACAATCGGGTACTCTGAATGGAGACCATAAGCAGGGGGAATACCCAATGAGACGATTGACAACCGGCATTCTGGCCCATGTGGACGCGGGAAAGACCACCTTGACCGAGGCCATGCTCTACGTGACCGGAGCCATCCGCGCCCTGGGGCGGGTGGACCACGGGGATGCCTTTTTGGACACCCAGGAGCTGGAGCGGGAACGGGGCATTACCATCTACGCCAAGCAGGCCATTCTGCGCCGGGGGGAGCTGGAGCTGACCCTGGTGGACACGCCGGGACACGTGGACTTCTCCGCTGAGACCGAGCGTGCCTTGCAGGTGCTGGACTGTGCCATCCTGGTGGTCAGCGCCCCCGACGGGGTGCAGGGCCACACCGAGACCCTGTGGCAGCTGCTGGAGGAGGCGGGGGTGCCCGTCTTTGTCTTTGTCAACAAGATGGATCAGCCAAACGCTGGCAAGGCCGAGATCCTCCGGCAGCTGGAGAATCGTCTGGGCCAGGGCTTTGTGGATATGGAAGACCCCCAGGCCAGGGGGGAGGGAGCGGCCCTGTGCAGCGAAGAACTGATGGAGCGCTACCTGTCCGGGGAAGAGCTGACCCGGGAGGAGCTGGCGGCCCTGGTGGTGCTGCGGCAGCTGTTTCCGGTGTACTTCGGCGCTGCCCTCCAGGCAGAAGGGGTGGAGCAGCTGCTGGATGGAGTGGAGGCGTACACCCTGGAGCCGGAATGGCCCCAAGACTTCGGGGCCCGGGTCTTTAAGATCACCCGGGACGACCGGGGGGAGCGGCTGACCTGGCTGAAGGTCACCGGAGGCCAGCTGCGGGTGCGGGAGATGCTCCACGGACCGGACTGGGAGGAGAAGGTCAACCAGATCCGCCTGTACTCCGGGGCCAAATTCACCGCTCCGGTGACGGCGCCCGCCGGGACGGTGTGCGCCGTCACCGGCCTGACCCACACCTGGGCGGGGGAGGGCCTGGGGGCGGAGGAGAACTGGACAGGCCCCCGGCTGGAGCCGGTGCTGTCCTACCAGGTCATTCCCCCGGAGGGGGTGGACGCCGCCACCCTGCTGGAGCGGCTGCGCCGCCTGGAGGAGGAGGACCCCCAGCTGCAGGTGGAGTGGGAGCCCCAGACCCAGCAGGTGCGGGTGAAGCTCATGGGCCAGGTGCACCGGGAGGTGCTGGAGCGGGAGCTGCGCCGCCGCTTTGCCCTGGACGTCACCTTCGGCCCGGGGAGCATTGTGTACCTGGAGACCATCGCTGGGGCGGTGGAAGGGGTGGGTCACTTTGAGCCCCTGCGCCACTATGCCGAGGTACATCTGCTTCTGGAGCCCCTGGAGCGGGGGGCGGGCATCCAAATTGACACCCTCTGTCCCGAGGATGTGCTGGACGGAAACTGGCAGCGTCTGATTTTGACCCACCTGGTGGAAAAGCAGCACCTGGGGGTACTCACAGGCTCCCCCATCACCGATGTGAAGCTGACCCTGCTCACCGGCAAGGGACATTTGAAGCACACGGAGGGGGGCGACTTCCGCCAGGCCACCTATCGGGCGGTGCGCCAGGGCCTGATGATGGGGGAGAGCATTTTGCTGGAGCCCTGGTACACCTTCCGCCTGGAGGTGCCCGGGGAGAGCGTGGGCCGGGCCATGACCGACGTGCAGCGGATGTGCGGAGAATTGGAAGGCCCCCAGATGCGGGGGGAGACGGCGGTGCTCACCGGGTCCCTGCCGGTGTCTGAGGTGGGGGACTACTGGAGCCAGGTGGCGGCCTATACCCAGGGCAGGGGCCGCTTCTCCTGCCGCCTGGACGGGTATCGACCCTGCCACAACACCCCACAGGTGGTGGAGGGGCGGGGCTATGACCCGGACCGGGATGTGGACAACCCCTCGGGATCGGTGTTCTGTGACCACGGCAGCGGCGTCTATATCCCGTGGAATGAAGTGCGGGCCCATATGCACGTGGACAGCGGGTGGAGGCCGGCGGGAGAACCGCCTGTCCCGGCTCAGCCCCAGGTGCGCCCCAGCCGGGGCTATGCCTCCCAGGTGGCCTTGGACAAGGAGCTGGAGGAGATTTTTGCCCGCACCTATGGGGCGGTGAAGCCCCGGGCCTTCCACTCGGTGAAGCCGGTTTCCAAGCCAAAGGAAAAGCCGTGGAAGGGGCTCAAGCCCCGGACGGGGAAGGACTATCTCCTGGTGGACGGGTACAACATCATCCATGCCTGGGAGGAACTGTCCGCCCTGGCCCGGGAGGATCTGGACGGGGCCAGGGCCAAGCTCATCGACCTGCTGCGCAACTACCAGAGTTGGCGGGGCTGCCAGGTGATCGTGGTGTTTGACGCCTACAAGATCAAGGGCGGCAAGGGCTCGGTGGAGCAGCTGGGGGACCTGTACGTGGTGTACACCAAGGAGGCGGAGACCGCCGATATGTACATTGAGCGCACCACCTACCAGCTCAGCCGGGACAACCGGGTGCGGGTGGCCACCTCCGACGGCCTGGAGCAGATGATCATCCTGGGCCACGGGGCGGTGCGGATGTCCGCCGCCGAGTTGAAATACGAAGTGGATCAGGTGATGGGCCAGATCCGCAGCGCCATACAGTGAAAACACCCCCACCACCGCAGCTGCGGTGGTGGGGGTGTCGACGGTCACAGGGAGAGCACAAATTGCAGCGCGGTCCGGGGCGTGGTGGAGCCGTGGTGCCGCTCCCAGGCGATGGCCCGCCGGTGCAGCTCCTCGGAGGCGAGGGGACAGCCCTGTTGAGCGGCCAGCTGGTCCACCAGGGCCAGGTACTCGTCCCGGCGCAGCCCCTCGTAGAGGATGCGGATGCCAAAGCGGTCGGCCAGGGAGGTCTTTTCCCGGATGGTCTCGTTGCGGTCCATCTCGTCCCCGGCCCGCTCCGAGATGGTCTGCCGCACCAGGTGGCGGCGGTTGGAGGTGGCGTACACCGCCACGTTCTGGGGCCGACGCTCCACGCCCCCCTCCAAAATGGTCTTGAGCACCGAATAGGTGGGGTCGTCCCGGTCAAAGGTGAGGTCGTCAATGAAGATGATGAACTTCAGAGGGTGCCCATCCAGGGAGCGGATGAGGGCGGGCAGGCCGGACAGGTTTTCCTTGTCTGCCTCAATGAGCCGCAGCTTCTCCATCCCCGGCAAGGTGAGCAGGTGCTTGACGGTGGCGGACTTCCCGGTGCCGCTCTCGCCGTAGAGGAGGACGTTGTTGACGTATTTTCCTGCCAACAGGGCCCGGGTATTCTCCACCACCCGGCTGCGGTGGGACTCGTAGCCCATGAGCTGCTCTCCCGTGGGGCAGTCGGGGTTGGCTACGGGGACCAGGGTGCCGTCCTCCCACACGAAGGCGGGGTACCGGGCCAGAAGTCCGGCGCCCTCCTCCCGGTAGGCCTGGGTCAGGGTTTCAAAGGAGAAGGGGGCTTCTCCCGACCAGCGGGGCAGGCCCTCCACCCCGTCACGCTGCTCTGGGGGTAGGTAGGACCGGATTTCCTCCAGCCAGACCTCACTGGGGATTTGAGCCAGCCGGGCCAGGGTGTCCACATCATGCCGGGCGGCCTGCTCCAACACGGCAGAGCAGCATCCCCGGGCCACAGCGGTGGGATAGGGGCCCTCCGACCAGCGCAGGGCCTGGGCCACCCACTGGCCCAAAGTGTCGCATCCGGCTTGGGCCAGCAGATAAAACACTCGGCTGTAAGAGAGCAGGGCGGTGGGGCCATCCTTGAGGGCCACGGCCTGGGCCAGCATGGTGACAGCGCTCATGACGGGCTGCTGCTCCGCAACATCCCGGTATACGGCCAGGGCAGACAGTTTTGCGGCTGCTTGAGACGGTTCCATGACGATCACCTCGTAGATTCTCTGGTGTGATAAAGTGTGATGCACCCATTATACAAGTTTTTTCCTCCTATGGCAATGGGGAGAAAAGTGTGCTATACTCAGGGAAATGACAGAGGAGGTCTTGTGGTATGGAACTCATGGAAAAAACACTCACCAGCAAGCTGGTCTACGACGGCGGACTGCTGAAGGTCCACTATGACACGGTGGAACTGGTCAACGGGCGCACCTCCTGGCGGGAGGTCATCCGCCACCCCGGCGCGGTGGTGATGGTGCCCCTGGATGACGAGGACAACATCTACCTGGTGCGCCAGTACCGCTACCCCTATGCCAAGGTGCTGCTGGAGGTGCCTGCGGGCAAGCTGGAGTACGGCGAGGACCCCTTTGAGGCGGCCAAGCGGGAGCTCAGCGAGGAGATCGGGGCGGAGGCCAGAGAGTGGATTTCCATGGGCGAGATGCTGCCCACCCCCGGTTTCTGCGACGAGCTCCAGCACGTGTACCTGGCCCGGGGCCTTACTTTTGGCCAGATGCACCCCGACGAGGACGAATTTTTGGAGCGGGTGAAGATGCCCCTGTCCCAGGCGGTGGAGATGGCCATTGACGGCACCCTGGAGGACAGTAAGACGGTGGCCTCCATCCTCCGGGCAGCGGGCCGGCTCAAGAAGTGATGGGTTCCTGGGGCGGCTGTCCGCTGTCCCGCTGGCTTTGTACCAGCTGCCACTGGATGAGGGCGGAGATAAAGTCCAGCCCCACCGACACCATGGCAGCATAGGCGCTGCGTATGGCCGCTGGGTCGTTGGGGTCTGTCTCTGCCAGAGCCTGCAAGGCCTGGGTGAAAAAGTAGCCGCAGTTGCCCAGGGTAAGGACGGTCTGGACGCAGGCCAGAGGATAGAGCCCATGGACCTGGCCGCTCCGGATACGGCGCAGATACTCCAGAGCCAGGAGGGCGGACACCACCACCGTGACCAGAAACAAAAATTCAAAATCCATTCCCTGCTCCGGGCAATCGGGCTGGTCCATGCGTTTCCCCCCTTTTTGCCATACTATGTGGGGAAAGAAGAAAAAGTTCACATGAAAAATCCCCCTTTCTCATAGGATGTCAATGCCATGAGGAAGGGGGATTTGCTTTGAATGCCATGTGGTCCGGCACCCTGGTGCTCACCGCCACCGGACTGTTCGCCCAGCTGGTGGGATTTTTTTATCGGATGATGCTCTCCCGGCTCATTGGAGCGGAGACCATGGGGCTCTATCAGCTGGTGATGCCGGTGTACTCCATGTTCATGTCGGTGACTGCCGTGGGGCTGACGGTGGCGGTGTCCACCCGCTCGGCCCATTTCCACGCCCTGGGGGACGAGGCGGCGGTGGTCCGGACCCTGGGCAAGGGGCTGCGCGGCTTCTTTGCCCTGGCCATCCCTCTGGGGGTGGTGGTGGTGTGGTGTTCCGACCCCATTTCCGTGTACCTGCTGGGGGATGCACGTACCCGGCTGGGGGTGGTGCTGCTGGTGCCGTGTGTGCTGCTGACCGGGGTGGAGAACCTGCACAAGCACTGCTTCTACGGCACCGGGCGGGTGCGCATCCCCGCCGCCGTGGAGACGGTGGAACAGCTCATCCGTACCGGGGCGGTGCTGGGGCTGCTGGTGTGGCTGCTGCCCCAAAACAAGGAGCGCACCGTGGGGATCGTGATGCTGGGCATGGTCATCTGTGAGGTGTTCTCCGCCGTGACCCTGGTGGTGCTCTTCCGCCGGGCCCAGGGGCGGGAACGCCCCGCCGGGAGAGGGGAGAGCAAAGGGGAGAAAAGCCTGTGGTCCATCGCCATTCCCGTGGGCCTGACCTCGGTGCTGGGCACCCTCCTGGGCTCGGCCAATGCGGTGCTCATCCCCTCCAAGCTGGTGGAGGGGGGCATGGAGGCCGGGGAGGCCATGTCCGCCTTCGGAGTTTTGTGCGGCATGACCATGCCTCTGCTCAGCCTGCCCACCGGGTTTATTGGCGCCTTGTGCCTGACCATGGTCCCCGCCCTGTCCCAACGCACCGCCCATGGGGATGTGGGGGCGTCGGCGGGACTGCTCAACCGGATCATGTCGGTGACCATGCTGCTCATGGCGCCTGCCATGGCTCTGCTGGCGGTCATGGGTCCCACCCTGGGCCGTCTGCTCTTCGGACAGCCCCAGGTGGGGCAGTATATGATCTCTCTGGCGGTGGGCACTCTGTTGACCTGTGTGCAGTCGGTGCTGGGGGGCGCCCTCAACGGCCTGGGACTCCAGGGCAAAGGGGCGAGAAACGCCATTGCCAGCGACGTGGTGCAGCTGGCCTTCACCTATGGCACCGTGGCCGTGTGGGGGCTGCGTGGCTTTGTGGCAGGGTTTGTCCTCTCCTCGCTGGTGGGCATGGGGCTGAACCTGGCCTCGGTGCTCCATGCCACCGGGCTGCACCTGCGCCTGTTTGCCTGGTTCGTCCGCCCGGTGCTGGCCTCAGTGTGTATGGGGGCGTGGTGCAACCTGCTCTTCCACCGCCTGCTGGAGGCGGGAGTGTGGATTTCCAATGCCTGCCTGGCGTGTGTGGTGGTGGGAGGCGTACTCTATGGTCTGACGCTCAAGGGGCTGGGACTGTCTGTGTTCGGCTGGTTGTGGGGAAGGAGGAGGAAAACATGAAGGTGTCCATCTTGATTTCCACCGGGGGCGGGGATGCCTCCCGGTACCTGGAGGCGGTGGAGCGGGCCGGAGGGCAGGGCAGCGCAGTCCATCTGCCTCAACCGGATGTGCGCTTTGATGGGCTCATTTTGGCAGGCGGCGGTGATGTGCACCCGTCCTGCTTTCACAGCTTCAACCGGGGCTCCCGGGATATCGACCTGGCCCGGGACCGGGCGGAACTGGCTCTGTTGGACGCATTCACCGCTGCCCGCCGCCCGGTGCTGGGCATTTGCAGAGGACACCAGGTGGCCAATGTGTGGGCGGGGGGTACCTTGGTGCAGGATCTGAGTAAGGCCCTGGCCCCCTTCCACCAGCAGCCCCAGGGGGACTGCTTTCACCCGGTGTGCACCAAGCGAGGCTCCCGGATGGGGGAGTGGTATGGAGCGGTGTGCTCGGTCAACTCCAACCACCACCAGGCGGTGGACCGGGTGGGGCGGGGGCTGATCCCCACCGCCTGGTCGGAGGGGGGCGTGGTGGAGGCCATGGAGCACCGCTCCCTCCCCCTGTGGACGGTGCAGTTCCACCCGGAGCGGATGGAGGCGGGGGGACAGGTGGTCTTTTCCCAATTTATCCAGCTGTGCCGACGCTTGAGGGGAGACGGGGAAGTGTGATATACTAACAGGGATTTCATGCAAAAGCGGAGGTAACCCCATGCAGCCTTTGGAACAACTGCCCATCCCCCTTCTGGAGTGGTACCGGGACAACGCCCGCACTCTGCCCTGGCGCACCGACCCCACCCCGTACCATGTGTGGGTGTCCGAGATCATGCTCCAGCAGACCCGGGTGGCGGCAGTGCTGGACTACTATGCCCGTTTTATGGAGGAGCTGCCCGACGTGGCGGCTCTGGCCGCGGTGCCGGAGGGGCGGCTGATGAAGCTGTGGCAGGGGCTGGGCTATTACAGCCGGGCCCGCAACCTCCAGGCCGCCGCCCGGCAGATCATGGAGGAGCACGGCGGCGTGTTCCCCACCGACTATGCCCAGGTGCGGGCCCTGAAGGGGGTGGGGGACTACACTGCCGGGGCCATCTGTTCCATCGCCCTGGGCCAGCCGGTCCCGGCGGTGGACGGAAATGTGCTGCGGGTGGTCACCCGCATCAATGGGGACCAGCGGGACATCACTGCCCAGGCCACCAAGAAGGCCATTGCCGACCAACTCCAGCCCATCATCCCCTTGCAGGCCCCGGGAAAGTTCACCCAGGCCATGATGGAGCTGGGGGCCACGGTGTGCCTGCCCAACGGCACGCCCCAGTGCCAGCGGTGCCCCGCCCGGGACTTCTGCGTGGCCTGCGCCCAGGACAGCTGGAGCCGCATCCCGGTGAAGGCCCCCAAACGCCCCCGGCGGGTGGAGGAGCGCACCGTGTGGCTGCTGTTCCACCAGGGCCGGGTGGCCCTGCGCCAGCGGCCTGCCAAGGGGCTTTTGGCGGGGCTGTGGGAATTTCCCAACGAGTTGAGGGACCAACAGCCCCCAGAATGGCAGGGAGAACCCCTCTGTGGACCCTTTGCCGGGGTGGCCCGGCACATCTTTAGCCATGTGGAGTGGCACCTCACCGCCCGCAGGGTGCACTTGGAGGGGGACAAGCTGCCCCAGGGCTGGGTGTGGTGTACCTGGCAGGAGCTCAAAGAGGTCTACGCCGTACCCAGCGCCTTTGACGGGGTGCTGGACGTGGTGAAGGAGGAGATCGGGACATGATCTGCAATCTGTGTCCCCGCCGGTGCGGGGCAGAGCGCACCCTGGAGGTGGGGCGTGGCTGGTGCCGCCTGCCCAGCGTGGCAAAGGTGGCCCGGGCGGAGCTGCACCACTGGGAGGAGCCCTGTATTTCCGGCACCCGTGGGGCTGGGACGGTGTTTTTCTCCGGCTGTACCCTGGGGTGTGTGTTCTGCCAGAACGGCCCCATCAGCCACGGGAACCAGGGGAAAGTGGTGACCGAGGAGGAGCTGTACGCCCTCTTTGAAAAGCTGGAGCGGGAGGGGGCTCACAACATCGAGCTGGTCACGCCAAGTCAGTACACCCATGTGCTGCAAAAGGTGCTCTCCCGCCCTGTCCCCGGTAACCTGCCGGTGGTGTGGAACAGCGGCGGCTACGAGCGAGTGGAAATTCTCAAGAGCCTGGAGGGAAAGGTGGACGTGTACCTGCCCGACCTGAAATATGTGACGGAGGAGTTGGCGGAGAAGTACTCCGCCGCCCCCGACTATCCTTCCACCGCAAAGGCGGCCATTGTGGAGATGTTCCGCCAGACCGGCCCGGTGGTGCTGGAGGATGGAATTTTGAAAAAAGGGGTGGTCATCCGCCATTTGATCCTCCCGGGACGAGTGGCCGAGGCAAAGCGGGTGATGGACTGGGTGGCCCAGCAGTTTGAATCCGGTGAGGTGCTGTTCTCTCTCATGGCCCAGTACACTCCCTGTGGAGATTTGGAGCAGTTCCCGGAATTGCAGCGCACCCTTCGCCCCTCCGAGCTGAGAGCCGCCCGCAGCTACATGGACGCCCTGGGCCTCCAGGGGTATGTGCAGGAACTGGAGGCGGTGGGGGAGCAGTTTATCCCGGACTGGAACATGAAGTGACCGGCCCAAAGGCTCCCCTGTGTAAGGGGAGCTGTCAGCCGTAAGGCTGACTGAGGGGTTGACCCGTTACCCTGGAGCCGTCAATCCCTCCGTCCCGGCTTACGCCGGGCCACCTCCCTCCCTGAGGGAGGCTTTTTTATGCGGGTATGAAAGATCCCCCGGACTGCGGAAGTCCGGGGGATCTTTGGTTCATATTCTTCAGATTAGAAATCCGCGTTGCCCACGGTACGGGGATGCAGCTCTGCCCCATGGGATGTCCATCCCATGGGGGCCCCGGGATTTATTATCCTCGGCAGAAGTGAATTCTGCCTGCGGCAAGGTTTTGACCTTGAGGCAAAACCTTGTACGTGCTTGCGCACGTCCCATCGGGGATGGGGCCCCGACGTGGAGCTGCGGGAATAGTGTGCCAAGGCTGGTACTCTGGGAAAGATTTTAGAAATCCGCGTTGCCCACGGTACGGGGATGCAGCTCCACGTCCCGGATGTTGCTGATGCCGGTGAGATACATCACCATGCGCTCGAAGCCCAGGCCGAAGCCGGCGTGGCGGCAGGAGCCGTAGCGGCGCAGGTCCAGGTACCACCAGTAGTCCTTGGGGTCCAGACCCAGCTGGGCCATGCGGGCCTCCAGCACCTCCAGACGCTCCTCACGCTGGGAGCCGCCGATGATCTCGCCGATGCCGGGCACCAGGCAGTCGGCAGCGGCCACGGTCTTGCCGTCGTCGTTGAGGCGCATATAGAAGGCCTTGATGTCCTTGGGGTAGTCGGTGACGAACACGGGCTTTTTGAACACCTGCTCGGTGAGGTAGCGCTCGTGCTCGGTCTGCAAATCACAGCCCCACTCCACTTTGTAGTCAAACTTGTCGTTGTTCTTCTTGAGAAGTTCGATGGCGTCGGTGTAGCTGACCCGGCCAAACTCGGAGCCCGCCACCAGCTCCAGCCGCTCCTTCAGGCCCTTGTCCACAAAGGAGTTGAAGAAGTTGATCTCGTCGGGGCACTTGTCCAGCACGGTGCGGATGATGTGGCGGATCATGTCCTCGGCCAGGTTCATGTCGTCGTTGAGGTCGGCAAAGGCGATCTCCGGCTCGATCATCCAGAACTCAGCGGCGTGGCGCTGGGTGTTGGAGTTCTCCGCCCGGAAGGTGGGACCAAAGGTGTACACAGAACCGAAGGCCATGGCGAAGTTCTCGGCGTTGAGTTGGCCGGACACGGTGAGGTTGGCCTTCTTGCCGAAGAAGTCCTGGGACCAGTCCACGCTGCCGTCAGGCAGGCGGGGGGGATTGTTGATGTCCAGGGTGGTCACCTGGAACATCTCACCGGCGCCCTCACAGTCAGAGGCGGTGATGATGGGGGTGTGGACGTACACAAAGCCCCGGTCCTGGAAGAAGCAGTGGATGGCGTGGGCGGCCACAGAGCGCACCCGGAAGGCGGCGGAGAACAGGTTGGTGCGGGGGCGCAGGTGCTGGATGGTGCGCAGGTACTCCACGGTGTGGCGCTTCTTTTGCAGGGGGTAGTCGGGGGAGGAGGCGCCCTCCACCGCCACAGAGGAGGCCTTGATCTCCAGAGGCTGCTTGGCCTGGGGGGTGAGCACCACGGTACCGGTGACGATGAGGGCGGCGCCCACGTTCTGGCCAGTGATGTCCTTGTAGTTGTCCAGGACGTTGGCGTCCAGAACGATCTGGAGATTTTTGAAGCAGGAGCCGTCGTTGAGCTCCACAAATCCGAAGGTTTTCATGTCACGGATGGTGCGGGCCCAACCCATGACGGTGACCGTCTGGCCGGAGAGCTTCTCGCTGTCGGCAAAGACGGAGGCGATGGTGATGCGATCCATACTACATTCCCTCAATTCTCAAATGATCTATCCGAACACAAAGATTTGTGTCAAAGGCGTTGATGGTACAACGCCAGGTTTTTCGGTTGTCCCGTCAAGGACGAGAAAAACGGCAATTGAAATCCTGGGTATCACAGCCGTCGTGCGGCTATTATACCATTTTCTGAAGATTTTGCAAGGGCTGAGGGGAAAAAGAGGGGAGAGGCAGCGGGGGCTTTTCCGTCTGGCCTACTTTTTCAGCAGGGTTCCCACCCCGTTGCCCAGAAAGGCGCACACCAGGGAAATGCTGCCGTGGAACAGGGCGGAGCCGTTGAACAGCAAGGACACCGCCGCCACAGACAAAAGGGCGCAGGCCACCGGGTACAGGGGGGAGAAGCCATGGCGATGGCCCAGGGACAGACCCGAGCAGAAGGTGCCAATGGGCAGCAGCAGGAAGGGGAAATACACCCCAGAGAGGGCAGGTACGTCCGGAGGGTCCAGCAGGCGCAGCAGGGCGGGGAGACCCAAGCATAGCCCCAGGGCAAACACCAGATAGGGAAGGGTTTCGCAGATGTGCAGAGGGGAGGGGCCGGGGGCCAGCCCCAGCTTGGCGCGTATGGCGGCTACCTCCGCATACCAGCCTACCCAGCGGCCCAGCCAAACCAGCACATACACCGAGGCCAGGAGGATGAGGCAGAACACAGCCCCCGCCCCGCCGAAGTTCAGCCCGCCCCACAGGGCCACGGTGGCAACCATGAGGGCAAAATGGGCCGCAGTGCGCCCCATCAGAGAAGGGCCGCTGTCTGCAAAGGGGAGGGTGGATATTCCGATCTCCGCCCCCAGGAGGGCGAACAGCAGGTAGGACAGCAGAATTCCACAGCCCTCAAACGGGGGCGGGAAGGAGCAGGTGGGGTAGGAAAACACGGCGGCCACGCCAGGGCCAAAGAAAGCCAGAGTTCCCAACCAGTAGCCCAATAGCAGATGGACGGCCACCCCCGCAGCAGCCCCCGCAGCCATGCGGCGCAGGGCTTGTTTTTTATTGTCAAAGAACATGGTCAACCCTCCTCTCACAGGTCCAGAGCTTGCTTGATCTTCTTCACATACCGCCGGGAGACATATACCGTCGTGCCACCCTCCAAGGTCATTTTGATGGTGCCTGTGAGGGATAGATCCAGGGCGGTGACCCGGTTTAGATTTACCACCTCCGAATGGGATACCCGCACAAAGCGGGTTCCAGCCAGGGCCTCTTCCAGCTCGTACAGCCGCTCCCGTACTGTGTAGGCCCCCGTGGTGGTCTGGCAGGACACCCCTTTGCCGTCGGCATAAAAGCGGAGAATGTCCGAAAGGGGGAGAAA
Organism: Candidatus Enterenecus avicola; assembly: GCA_018715985.1. Lineage (GTDB taxonomy): Bacteria > Bacillota > Clostridia > Oscillospirales > Oscillospiraceae > Enterenecus > Enterenecus avicola. The sequence goes on along the minus strand of DVKO01000020.1, from coordinate 6,263 downwards.
CCGGGCCTGGCCCTCACGGAAGGCGGTGAAGGTGGAGGGGGTGGCCAGTGCTTCCAACTGGCGGGCCAGCTGTTCCACCTGGGGAGAGCGGGCGGGGGCGTGGATGACCACCTTGGCCTGGGTCAGCTGGGGGTCTATGTGTACTTCCACTTTCATGGCGTTCCCTCCCTTCACTTGGTACTTTGAGTATACGGAAAATCCGGGGTGTTGTCTACCGATTGGGAATAGGCGGCCTGTTTTCCGGGACAGGTGGAAAATAAACGGGCCGCAAGATGTCTTGCGGCCCGTTGGGGTCAATCTTCAAACACGTTGGCCACCCGCTGCAACTGCCCCACCACCTCCAGATGCTGGGGGCAGGCCCCCTCGCACTGGCGGCAGGCGATGCAGGCCGAGGCGGGGGAGCCCTGGGCGCACGCCTCCCGGTACTCCTTCTTCTGCATGGGGCCCGGCTGGCCCAGGGTCCGGTTATACAGGGCGAAGAGGGTGGGGATGGGGATGTGCTGGGGGCAGCCGTCGGTGCAGTAGGAGCAGGCGGTGCAGGGGATGGTGCCGTCTGCCTGGATCTGCTGGGCGGCCTGCTCGGTCACCGCCACCTCCTCCGGGGTCAGGGGGCGAAGGTCTGCCATGTACCCGGTGTTGTCCTCCACCTGCGCCAGGGAGGACATCCCGGAGAGCACCAGAAAGACGTGTTCCAGGGAGGCGGCAAAGCGGATGGCGAAGGAAGAAGGGGAGGCGTTGGGGTCCAGGGCGGCGAACATTTCCCGCACAGCGGGGGAGGGGTTGGCCAGCTTGCCGCCCTTCACCGGCTCCATCACCACCACCGGTTTACCGTGGCGGACTGCCACCTCATAGCAGCGGCGAGACTGGACCTTGGGGTTTTCCCAGTCCAGATAGTTGATTTGCAGTTGGACAAAGTCCACCTCTGGGTGGCTGGTGAGCACCTCGTCCAGCAGCTCGGGGGTACCGTGGAAGGAGAAGCCCGCCTGACGGATATACCCCTCCGCCTTTTTGCGCTGGACGAAGGCGAAGCTGTCCAGCCGCTGGGCGGTCTGGTAGTTTTCGTCGTCGATGCAGTGGAGCAGGTAGTAGTCGAAGTAGTCCACGCCGCACCGTTTGAGCTGCAGCTGGAAGATGTCCTCCTGCTCCTGGGGTGTGGCCTCTTTCAGTTTCGACAGGGGCAGCTTGGTGGCCAGGGTGAAGGAGTCCCGGGGGTGGCGCTGCACCAGAGCCCGGCATACCGTCTCCTCACTGGTGCCGCCGTGGTAGAAGTAGGCGGTGTCAAAGTAAGTAAAGCCCCGGGAGAGAAAGAGGTCTACCATCTGACACACCTGGGGAAAGTCAATGGAGGTGGGGTCCTCCGCGTCCAGCAGAGGGAAGCGCATACATCCAAACCCTAGTTTTTTCATCTCTCAGCCCTCTCGTTACAGCAGGATCACGCCGGCGTCCCGGCAGGCCTCCAGGGTCTGCTCATCCCAGACTGAGGCTTGCACCTCGCCGATGTGGGCCTTGCCCAGCAGGTACATGGACACCCGGCTCTGGCCGATGCCGCCGCCAATGGTCAGGGGCAGCTTGCCCTCCAGCAGCAGCTTGTGGAAGGACAGCTCCCGGCGGTCGCCGCACCCGGCCATGGTCAGCTGGCGATCCAGGGACTGGGGGCTGACCCGGATGCCCATGGAGGACAGCTCAAAGGCGCACTCCAGTACCGAGTTCCAAACCAGCAGATCGCCGTTCAGGTCCCAGTCGTCGTAGTCGGGGGCCCGCCCGTCGTGGGGCTTGCCGGATTTCAGGGGGGCGCCGATGCCCATGAGGAAGGTGGTGGGGTGGTCCTTCACCCAGGCGTCCTCCCGCTGCTTGGGGGAGAGCTCGGGCCACCGATCCTCCAGCTCCTGGGCGGTGACAAAGGACACCTCCCGCTGGATGGTGGGCAGGGGGGTGAGCTGGGGGTAGACGGCCCGGAGGGTGGACTGGGTGTCCGCCAGGGCGGCCACAATGGTGGTGACGGTGGCCTTCAAATAGTCCACATTCCGGTCCCGGGGGGCCAGCACCTTCTCCCAGTCCCACTGGTCGACGTACACCGAGTGGACGTTGTCCAGGTCCTCGTCCCGGCGAATGGCGTTCATGTCGGTGTACAGCCCCTCGCCCACCGAGAACTGGTAGCGATACAGGGCCATGCGCTTCCACTTGGCCAGGGAGTGCACCACCTGGGCGTCCCGGCCGGCGTCGGGGATGTCGAAGGACACAGCCCGCTCCACCCCGTTGAGGTCGTCGTTGAGGCCGGTGGAGGCCTCCACAAACAGCGGGGCGGACACCCGGCGCAGATGCAGCGCGCCGCCCAGGTTGTCCTCGAACAGGCGCTTGAGCAGGCCGATGGCCTTTTGGGTGTCATATAAGTTCAGGCAGGGGGAATACCCTGCGGGGATCACGGTTTTCAACATGACGCAAGCTCCTCCATACTTTGAGATAGAAAAGATTATACTTCATCACGCTAAAAAATGCAATTTCCGATTTGTAATTTTTTCTGTGGGATGGTATAATACTCTCGTATTTTACAATCCCCATTCTGGGGGAAATGTACAGCGAAAGGAGAACCTATCCTATGGTTCCTGATTTTGAGGAAAAATTGGAGGAATATGCCCACCTCCTGGTGGAAGTGGGGTTGAATATCCAACCCGGCCAGATGGTCAATCTGGCCGCTCCGGTGGAGTGTGCGCCTCTGGCCCGGCTCTGCGCCCGGGTGGCGCTGGACCGGGGGGCCAGGGACGTGCTCATGGACTGGAGAGATGATTTCGTCACCCGGGAGCGGTATCTGAAGGCGGACAGCCAGGTGTTTGAGGAGTTCCCCCACTACCTCAAGGAGAAGTACGAGTGGTTGGTGCAGAAGGGATGCACCGCCCTGTCCATCATCGGCTCCGACCCCGAGATGCTCCGGGGGGTGGACTCCACCCGCATCCAGACCTGGCAGCGGGTCCAGGGCAAGGAGACCCGCAAGTGGCACGACGCCCTCAGCGCCAACAAGGTCCAGTGGTCCATTGGGGCCTATCCCACTCCAGCCTGGGCGAAGAAGGTGTTCCCGGACAAGAAGGGGGAGGAGGCCATGGATGCTCTGTGGGAGGCCATCTTCTCGGTGTGCCGCATCACCGGAGACGGAAAGGCGGTGGAGCGTTGGCGGGAGCACGTGGATGCCACGGCCCGGCGGGCCAAGCTGCTCAATGAGTACAACTTCAAATCTCTGCACTACACCAACTCCCTGGGCACCGACCTGACCATCGCCCTGCCCCACAACCACGTGTGGATGGGCGGAAGCGAGGACACCCCCCAGGGCGTGGAGTTCGTGGCCAATATGCCCACCGAGGAGATCTTCACCGCCCCCCGCTGGGACGGCGTCAACGGCCGGGTGTATGCCGCCCTGCCGCTGGCCCTCAACGGCAACCTGGTGCGTGACTTCTACCTGGACTTTGAAAACGGTAAAATTGTGGATGTCCATGCAGAGGAGGGAGAGGAATACCTGCGCCACTCCGTGGGTATGGACGAGGGCTCTTCCTACCTGGGCGAGGTGGCCCTGGTGCCCTACGATTCCCCCATCCGCAACAGCGGCATCCTGTTTTACAGCACTCTGTTTGACGAGAATGCCTCCTGCCACCTGGCCTTCGGCTCTGCCTACCCCAACTGTGTCAAGGGCGGGGAGGACCTGGACGAGGCTGGGCAGAAGGCCGTGGGCCTCAACCAGTCCATGAACCACGTGGACTTCATGGTGGGCACCCGTGACCTGTCCATTGTGGGCACCACCCAGGACGGGGAAGAGATCCCTGTGTTTGTGGACGGAAACTTTGCATTTTAACATACACGCTGCATTTTGAGGAGGACTGATTATGGATTACAAAGAACAGTATCAGCGCTGGCTGGAGAGCCCGGCCCTGTCCCAGGAGGAGAAGGCGGAGCTGACCGCCATTGCCGGGGACGAGAAGGAAATTGAGTCCCGCTTCTTCTCCCAGCTCAGCTTCGGCACCGCCGGGCTGCGGGGCACCATGGGAGTGGGCCTGTACCGCATGAACGTCCATGTGGTGCGCCACGCCACCCAGGCCTTTGCCCAGGTGATTTTGGAGGAGGGCCCCCAGGCCGCCGCCAAGGGCATTGCCGTCTGCTATGACTGCCGCAACAACTCCGACACCTTCGCCCGGGAGGCTGCCTGTGTCATGGCCGCCAACGGCATCCCCGTGCGCCTCTTTGACTCCCTGCGCCCCACCCCTGAGCTGTCCTTTGCCATCCGGGAGTACGGCTGCATTGCCGGTATCAACATCACCGCCAGCCACAACCCCAAGGAGTACAACGGCTACAAGGTGTACTGGTCCGACGGCGCCCAGCTGCCCCCCGGCCCCGCCGACAAGGTGGCCGCCAAGATGCAGGAGCTGGATGTGTTCGACTGCGTCAAGACCATGGACTACAAGCAGGCTGTGGAAGAGGGCCGCATCACCCTGATGGGCGCTGAGACCGACGAGAAGTTCCTGGCCAACGTCATGGAGCAGGTCAACGATCAGCAGGCGGTGGACGCGGTGGCGGACACCTTTAAGATGGTGTACACCCCCTTCCACGGCACCGGCTACAAGCTGATTCCCGAGGCTCTGCGCCGTCTGGGTATGAAGCACGTGATCTGCGTGCCTCAGCAGATGATCATTGACGGAGACTTCCCCACCGTGGTCTCCCCCAACCCCGAGAACCCCGAGGGCTTTGCCCTGGCCGTGGACATCGCCAAGCGGGAGGGCGCCGACTTCATTCTGGGCTCTGACCCCGACGCCGACCGTGTGGGCATCATGGTGCGCACCAAGGACGACGACTTTGTGGTCATCAGCGGCAACCAGACCGGTGTGCTGCTGCTGGACTACCTCATTGGGGCCAAGCGCCGCACCGGCAAGATGCCGGAAAACCCCGTGGCCCTCAAGAGCCTGGTGACCACCGAGATGGCCCGCAAGGTGGCCGAGGACAACGGCCTGAAGTGCTACGACACCTTCACCGGCTTCAAGTTCCTGGCCGAGAAGAAGGACCAGCTGGAGAGCAGCGGCCAGGGCAACGTCATCATGTCCTACGAGGAGTCCTTCGGCTATATGCTGGGCAGCTTTGTCCGGGACAAGGACGCCGTCACCGCCTCCGTGGCTCTCACCGAGATGGCCGCCTGGTATGCCGGGCAGGGCATGACTCTGTACGACGCCCTCCAGGGCCTCTATGAGAAGTACGGCCACTTCGGCGAGCGCACCATGAACCTGGTGATGCCCGGCCTGGACGGCCTGAAGAAGATGGCCAAGCTCATGGCCGACCTGCGGGCCAATCCCCCCAAGGAAGTGGGCGGCACCACGGTGGCCCAGTGGAAGGACTACCAGGACGGCAGCGTGGTGGACGCCGCCACCGGAGCACGCACCACCATGGAGCTGTCCGGCTCCAACGTGCTGCGCTATGAGCTCTCCGACGGCACCTCTGTCATCGTCCGTCCCTCCGGCACCGAGCCCAAGGTGAAGGTGTACATCCTGGCCCGGGGCGAGAGCCAGGCCGACTGCCAGGCCAAGGTGGAGCGGTACGCCGCCTGGGCGGAGAGCCTGAAGGGCTAATGGATCGCATTTTTGGGGAATGGCCTGGAAATATGGGCCATTCCCCTTTTCTATACCGAAATTTGGTGATATAATGGCGGTAAGAAAGGGGGCGGTTCTATGAAACCGGTCAGACGTCGAAGCGACGCGCTTCTGGTCCGCATTCTCGTGGTTTCCCTGGTCATCTATCTGGTCTTTTTCGCCTTTTGCTTTGGAACGCTGCCCCTGGAATGTCCCCCCTGGCAACAGGGGGTGCTGTTGAGTGTGCATCTGGTCCCCATGTTCTGTTTGCAGCTGCTGCTGTGCAGACGTGCCCGGGCCGTGTGGCGGGTGCTGGTGCCCCTGGCCGTGCTGGCCGCGGCTGGCACAGCCTTCCTGGCAGCCGCAGACTGGTCGGTGGTGGGATGGGTGCTCTTCCTGTATTGGTGTACTGCGCCAGTGCTTGGCTGCGTGTTGGCCTGGGTGGTGTGGGTGATGGGAGAGATCCGCCCCGTCCGGCGGCGTCGTCGCCCCACCCCGGCCCGCTATCGGTAACTGAGATATGAATGGGCACAGCCAGACTGTCGAAAAGCCTCACGTCAATGCAAGAAGGACAGATGATCTTGCATCGTCAAAAAGCCCTCGGCAGAGTTTTTCCATCCGAAGATGGAAAAATAAATTGAAATCTGTTTTTTTCGGGGACATGAG
>DVKO01000019.1 GCA_018715985.1 Candidatus Enterenecus avicola | reverse complement strand
ACATCGGAGCACGCTCCAGGCCAAAAGCCTCCCTTGTGTAAAGGGAGGTGGCACGGCGCAAGCCGTGACGGAGGGATTGACCCAACCAACGGGTCTGTTGCAAAACCATAATTTTGCAACAGACCCTTTTTCTGCGTGGCGGGCCTCGTCATACAATGTTTTTCGCCCCCAGGCCGCAAAGCCTGGGGGCGATTTCATCTCTCCATAGGGAGCAGCATCACCATCTCCAGCCGCTGGGGGGCTGGGGGCTGCGGCCTCAATTTTCCCCCGGTGGCTGGCCACAATGGCGGCGGCCACCGACAGACCGATGCCGAACCCGCTCCCGCTGCGGGCCCCGTCCCCCCGATAAAACCGTTCAAACAGATGGGGCAGCTGCTGGGGCGAGATGGGTGTCTCCACCGGGTTGGACACCACCAGGCGCACAGATCGCCCTTGACGGGCCACCTGCACCCGGATTTCGCCCCCGTCGGGGGCGTATTTCACCGCATTGTCCACCAGTATGGACACCAGCTGCCGCACCGCCCCCTCATCCCCCTGCAAGGTAAGCATGGGAGTGATGTCCAGACGCAGGCTCCGGCCTTTGGCCAGGGCGGGCCCCCGGAAGGACTGGGCCTCCTCCTCCACCACATCGGAAAAGACCATTTCCAACGGTGGGGACAGAGGCTTTCCCTCTTCCATCCGGGAGAGGTAGATCAGGTCCTGGGTCAGCCGGGCGGCAATACGGGCGGCATGGGCGGCCAGCGCCCCGGCGGCAGCATGGGCGGCGGTCCCGGCGGCACTCCGCCGGACAGCGCCTCCGGCGGAACCATGCCCTGAACAGGTTTTCTCTCACTCCCACCTCCCCTTGCCCGGAGGTGGGAGTTTGCGTTGCCTTCTTCCCGGTTCTTGTGTATAATAAGATGTTATCCGTTATGATTGGAGGTCTTTCTCTTGCTGGACGCCATTCTTCACCGCTTTATCCCCAACTATACGCAGACCAAGGACCCCGTGGTGCGCCGCCGCTACGGCGTATTTGCCGGAAGCGTGGGCATTGCCCTCAATCTGCTGCTCTTTGCGGGAAAGTTCACCGCCGGCCTGGTGACCGGGGCCATTTCCGTCACCGCAGACGCCTTCAACAACCTCTCGGACGCCGCCTCCTCGGTGGTCACCCTGGTGGGCTTCCGGCTGGCGGGGCAGAAGCCGGACGCGGACCACCCCTTTGGCCACGGGCGCATGGAGTATCTCTCCGGCCTTCTGGTCTCTCTGCTCATCCTGTTGGTGGGTGTAGAACTGGGTAAGAGCTCCCTGGAGAAGATCCTCCACCCGGAGACCACCCAGCTCACCCTCCTCAGCGGCACCATTCTGGTGGTCTCCATCCTCATCAAGCTGTGGATGGGCTGGTTCAACAGTTCCCTGGGCAGCCGCATCCAATCCGAGGCCCTGCGGGCCACCGCCATCGACTCCCGCTCCGACGCTCTGGCCACCTCCACCGTGCTGCTGGGCCTGGGCATCACCCACGTCACCAACTTGCAGCTGGACGGCTGGCTGGGCCTTCTGGTGGCGGTGTTCATTCTCAAGTCGGGTTGGTCGGCCGCCAAGGACACGGTGGACCCCCTGCTGGGCGCAGCCCCGGACCCGGAGATGGTAGACCAGATCCAGGCCCTTATTCTGGGCCACGACAAGGTGGTGGGCATCCACGACCTGGTCATCCACGACTACGGCCCCGGGCGGCGGATGATGAGCGTCCACGCCGAGGTGCCCGCCCATGCGGATGTGATGGAGGTCCACGACACCATCGACCACATCGAGCGGGAGCTGGCAGAACACTTTGGCATTGAGGCGGTCATCCACATGGACCCGGTGCAGGTGGGCAACCCCCAGGTGGAGGAGCTCCGGGCGCTGACCCTGGGGCTGGCCAAGGACATTGACCCCAAGTTGTCCATCCACGACTTCCGCATCACCGCAGGGCCCCTGTACACCAATCTGATCTTTGACCTGGTGATCCCCTATGACGCGGTCCTTCCCCCGCAGCAGGTCAAGGACGCATTGGTCCACGCCCTTGAGGAGCACGACCCCACCTTCCACCCTGTCATCCACGTGGACCGCTCCTACGTCCGATGAGTTTACAAATTTTTCTCCAATTCCCCAGAAAATCGGGTATAATACAGCTGTTATAAAAATTTCTGAGAGAAACTCTCCATTACACAGAAAGGGTGTGGACTATGCCCCGTAAAGTTCTCATCGTCGAAGACGACAAAAACATTGCAGACCTCATGCGTCTGTATCTGGAAAAGGAGTCCATGGAGTGCCAGGTGTCCAACGACGGCCTGGAAGGGCTGGAGAAGTTCCACCAGTTCCAGCCCGACCTGGTGATGCTGGACATCATGCTCCCCGGCATGGACGGCTGGACCATCTGCCGGAAGATCCGGGAGACCTCCAAGGTGCCCATCATCATGCTCACCGCCAAGGGCGAGCTGGAGGACAAGGTCAACGGCCTGGAGCTGGGGGCGGACGACTACATCACCAAGCCCTTTGAGATGAAGGAGGTGCTGGCCCGAGTCCACGCCGTGCTGCGCCGCTACGGCGAGGAGGAGCAGACGGAAAAGCGCCTGACCTTTGACAAGCTGGTCATCAACCTGGACTCCTATGAACTGCTGGTGGACGGCAAGCGGGTGGACACACCTCCCAAGGAGCTGGAGCTGCTCTACCACCTGGCCTCCTCTCCCAACCGGGTATTCACCCGCAACCAGCTGCTGGACGAGGTATGGGGCTTTGACTACTTCGGCGACAGCCGCACCGTGGATGTGCACATCAAGCGGCTGCGGGAGAAGCTGGAGGGGGTCAGCGACAAGTGGAGCCTGAAGACCGTGTGGGGTGTGGGCTATAAGTTTGAGTCCAATCCCTGACCCTTCCCCATTCCAGACCAGGAGGTGTCCAATCCATGAAATCCATGTACGGCCGACAGTTCGCCACTATGGCCGGTATGGTCCTGTTGTCCTTTTTCCTGCTGGGTGCGTCCTTTGCCGCCCTGAGCTACCAGTACACCCTGAAGGAAAAACAGGACACCCTGATGCGCAATGCCCAGTACATTGCAGATTACACTTCTTATGCCGCCAACAAAGCCGCCAGCACCACCGGAAACGGCAGCACCGTATGGACCACCGCCGATTTTCAACAGTATATCGCCACGGTGGCCCAGGTGGCGGACTCCCACATCATTGTGGCCACCAACGACGGCACCATTCTCTTTGCCACCGACGGCAAACGGGTGCTCTATGAGATGTCCTCCAAGAGTATGCCCAGGGACATCGTCAACACCGTCATTCAGGACCAGGTCTATGAGGGGATGACCAATCTGGGCGGCCTGTACTCCAACTCCCGGTTCATGGTGGGCCTGCCCATTGCCACCTCCAACGGCTTTTTGCAGGGGCTGGTGTTCTTCTCCACCAACACCTCAGACATCACCGCCATGTGGCGGGATCTGTCCGCCATCTTCATCGTGGTGTCCTGCGCCGTCATTCTGGTGGCCGCCATTCTCAGCTCGGTGACCAGTCTGCACCAGTCCAAGCCCATGAAGGAGATTGCCGCCGCCGCCCGCCAATTCGGGCTGGGCAAGCTGGACGTGCGGGTGGACGTGGGCAACCGGCGGGACGAAATCGGGGAGCTGGCCGAGGCCTTCAACGCCATGGCCGAGTCCCTGTCCAAGAGCGAACAGCGGCGCAGCGAGTTCATCGCCAACGTCTCCCATGAGCTGAAAACCCCAATGACCACCATCGCCGGCTTTGCCGACGGCATACTCGACGGCACCATCCCCCCCGAAAAGGAGCGGGATTACCTGCGCATCATCTCCTCGGAGACCCGGCGTCTGTCCCGGCTGGTGCGGTCCATGCTGGATCTGTCCCGGCTGCAATCGGATGAGCGGGCCGCCCAGCAGCAGTTCGATCTGGGCGAGACCATGCTGCGCACCTTGGTGAGCCTGGAGGGCAAGATCAACCAGAAAGATCTGGAGGTGGACACCCAGGTGCCCGAAGAGCCTGTCATGGTGTGGGGCGACCAGGATGCCATCACCCAGGTGTGCTACAACCTGCTGGACAACGCCATTAAGTTCTCCCAGGAGGGGGGTACCCTCTCCCTGTCCATCGTCCCCAAGGGCTCCAAGGCCACGGTGTCGGTGAGCAACCAGGGCAAAACCATTCCGCCGGAGGAGCTGGACCTTATCTTTGACCGGTTCCACAAAGCGGACCACTCCCGCAGCGAAAACCGGGATGGCGTGGGGCTGGGTCTGTACATCGTCAAGACCATCCTCAACAGCCACCGGGAGACCATCACCTGCACCAGTCAGGACGGTCTGACCACATTTACCTTCAGTCTGCCCCGCGCGTAAAACTTCGTCCCCCCTTGTGTGCACCACAAAGAGGACAAGAGACTGACCCAGGAGGCGTTTTCTGTGACCAACCATCTCTCCCACCGCTGGCCCCAGAGCGGGCCCCGCCCCATCACCTACCGCTACAACACCACCGCGCCCAAAACCAGGCACCCTGTCCGGATCCTGCTCTTTGTCCTGCTGGGCCTTGCCGTGGCCGGCGCCCTGATTTTCGGCGGGTATTTGGGCACCATGCAGCTGGCCAACTACCTGGTGGGTCGCTCCTCCGGCTCCTTTGCACCCTCCCCCACCTACCACACGGGGGTCAGTGCCAGCTGGGACCCCTCGGACCTGCCCTGGACCCAGGCGGACCCCGGCGTCACCCTCACCATACAGAAACAGGGGGAGGAGGCTATCACCAGCAACCGGATCTATCAGCAGGTGCTCCCCTCTGTGGTGTGCGTCACCGCAGACCAGGGCAACGGCTCGGCCAGCGTGGGCTCCGGCGTGGTGACCACCGCCTCCGGCTACATCGTCACCAACTTCCACATCATTGAGGGCGGCGTGTCCCTGGAGGTGTCCATGCTCTCCACCCAGGACAGCTACGAGGCCCAGGTGGTGGGCTATGACGAGGAGCTGGACCTGGCCGTTTTGAAGGTGGAGGCCGACAATCTGACCCCGGCCCAGCTGGCCAGTTCGGACCAGCTGGCGGTGGGGGACCCGGTGTACGCCATCGGCAACCCCATGGGCTACCTGCACGGCACCATGACCGAAGGCATCATCTCCTCCCCCACCCGCACCATCCAGGTGGACGGCAAGGATATGGACCTGCTCCAGACTAGCGCCGCCCTCAACTCCGGCAACTCCGGCGGCGCCCTGGTCAACGCCTATGGCCAGGTGGTGGGCATCACCACCGCCAAGATCACCGGCATTGAAAACGATACCGTCATCGAGGGCCTGGGCCTGGTCATCCCCATCAGCGACGCCCTGCCCTTCCTCAACCAGATGATCCACACCGGGCAGAGCTTCCGCCCCTCCCTGGGCATCTTGTGCCAGGAGGCCCAGCTGGACGATCAGTCCGGCATCTATGTGGTGAGCACCACCCCGGACACCCCCGCCCACCAGGTGCTGATGGAGGGGGACCTCATTCTCTCCGCCAACGGCATCAACACCCCCACCCTATACGCCCTGACCCGGGTGCTCAACGACACCGGCGTGGGCAACCAGGTGGAGCTGTCGGTGCTGCGGGAGGGGGACGTGATCTCCATTCCCATCACCCTCTATGACCGCCTGACCCAGGACGAGGGGGCGTGACCATGAACCGTGACCGGCTCATTGCCCTGCTGGCCGGAGCCCAGGACTACCTCTCCGGCCAGGAGATGAGTCAGCAGCTGGGCGTGACCCGGGGCGCCGTGTGGAAGGAGCTGTCCCAGCTGCGGGAACAGGGCTGGCCCATCTCCTCCTCCACCCGCCTGGGCTATCGGCTGGACGGCCCGCCCCCCACCCTCTCCGGGCCCTATCTGGAGGGGATGCTGGGAGGCACCATCTCCTCCGGGCACATCCACGTCTTGGACCGGGTGGACTCCACCAACACCCGTCTGAAAGCCATGGCCGCCCAGGGCGCCCCCCACGGCACCGTGGTGGCCGCCCTGGAGCAGAGTGCCGGGCGGGGCACCCGGGGCCGTTCCTTCTCCTCTCCCCCCGGCGGCCTCTATCTGTCGCTGCTTCTGCGCCCCCAGGTGGAGCTGTCCCAGCTGTTTTCCCTCACCGGCTGGGTGGCCGTGGCGGTGCGGGACGCCGTGGAGCAGGCCAGCGGCGCCCCCGCCCGCATCAAGTGGCTCAACGACATCTACCTGAACCGGCGCAAACTGTGCGGCATTCTCACCGAGCTGTCCCTGGTGGGCGAGAGCAGCGAGCCGGACTATGTGGTCATTGGCGTGGGCATCAACCTGGCTCAGGACGCCCGCACCTTCCGGGCCCTGGGCCTGGAGGGGGTTGCCACCTCCCTGTCTCTGGAGGGCTACCCGGTGGAGGTCAACCACATGGCCCTCACCCTGCTGCGCGCCCTGCACGCCATGGCCCAGCAGTTTCCCCAGGGACAGCAGGCGTATTTGCAGGCCTACCGCGCCCACTGTCTCACCCTGCACCAGCCGGTGGAGGTAGAGGCGGGGGGCCGGACCTATGGGGCTATGGCCCAGGCTGTCCTGCCCGACTTCTCCCTGGAGGTGGTGGACGGGCAGGGCAACCCCCATCAAATCACCTCGGGCCGGGTCACCCCCTGCCCCCTTCACCCCAATTCCTGACGGGAGGACCGTGCCATGAACAGCCAAGGACGCCGCGCGCGCATTTTAGAGTATCTCACCCAGGCCCAGGAGCCTCTCTCCGCCACCTGGCTGGCCCACGCCCTCCAGGTGAGCCGCCAGATCATCGTGGGAGACGTGGCCCTGCTGCGGGCCTCCGGCGCCGACATTCTCGCCACCCCCCGGGGCTATGTGATGGACGCCCCCGCCCAGGGACGGCAATATACCGTGGCCTGCCGCCACTCCGACCAGGATATGGAGCGGGAGCTGAACCTGATGGTGGATCACGGGTGTACCGTGGAGTCGGTGGTGGTGGAGCACCCGGTGTACGGCCAGCTGGTGGGCCAGCTGAACCTCTCCTCCCGCTACGATGTGGCCCAGTTTGTCCAAAAGGCAAAGGCCCACGAGATGCGCCCCCTGTCCGACCTCACCGGGGGCATTCACCTGCACACCCTGCGGTGTAAAGACGAGAACGCCTTCCACCAGCTGGTGGAGGCCCTGCGTGAGGCCGGCTTTTTGGTGAAAGAGTGAAAATACCCCCGAGGCAGACACAGAGCGATGTGCCTGCCCCGGGGGTTTTTGCGCCTGTCTCACCCGGCATCTCCATCCGCGGCCCTGTCGGCGGCCCCCGATTGAAAAATCTATCCCTTTTCACAGGGACAAGTTGATACCATCTATGACTTCCTGATTGGTGTGAATTTTCCCCCTTTGTCGGGGACATTCCAGACAACCAGACTTGCGATTTTTCAGGGGAGGCGGTTTACATGGAGCGAAAACAACACATCCCCGTTTTCATCGGATGCGCCGTGCTGCTGCTGTTGCTGCTGACTGTGGTGTTTGTACTCTTTTTCTCCCCCAAGGATGTCTCCGCCAACCACAGCGGGTCCCAGCGGGTCTTTGGCGCCACCTACATGACCATGAACAACCCCTACTATCAAGAGCTGGATGCCCTGCTGCGGTCCAACATCGAGGCCAGGGGCGATGTGCTGCTGACCCGGGACCCCGCCATGGACCAGGCCCGCCAGAACCAGGAGATTTTAGACCGCATCGACCGGGGCATTGCCGGGGTGGAGCCACCCCCCAAGCCAAAACCCAACAGGCAAGCCGCAGCCACCCCCTTCCAGGCGGTGAAGGGCAAATACCGCAAGCCAGGAACCGGCTGTGTGAGCCAGATCAACGACCACCTCTGGGAGGGACGGTACTCCCCCAAGGTCAACGGCAAGCGGATGGCCCGAAACATCTACGCTCCCACGGAAGCGGAATGTGAGGAGAAGCTGGCAACGCTGATCGCAGAGATGAAACAGGAACTGGCCCTCCTCAGAGCTAAGAAACCAGCAGTCTAAAAGGCCAAAGCTGCCCTCCGGAAGAAATGTTTCTGGATGGACAGCTTTTGGTCAGTTTTTGATTGCTTGTGTGGCCAGGCACTTGAGCCATCCAATGGAATTTCCGCCATCGTTTCCCTCTCCTCTTTGATTTTCGCACACTGTTATCAAAGAGAACGGGTCAACCATCTCTTGCTCAGAAGCCAAAGCTTCCAATCACACGACTTCACAGCAATGGAAAGGGAAGAAAATAGAAACCTTAAGTTTTCCAGAATACACATCCCCCCTATTGACAAAAGCCTCTACATCTTGTAGACTTAAATCACTCTACAAGATGTAGACAGTCAAGAAAGGAGGGATCCGATATGCCTACCATGGGAGTGCTGGAAGCTCGTTTTGCAGACATCATCTGGACGCACGAGCCAATGGCATCCAAAGACCTGATCAAACTGGCAGAAGCGGAATTGAACTGGAAATCCACCACGTCCTATACCGTCTTAAAAAGACTGTGCAAACGCGGCATCTTTCAGCTCAAGGATAAAATCGTGACATCCCTGATGTCCCGGGAAGAATTTTATGGCAGGAAAAGCGAGGAATTTATCCAGGAGACCTTTGACGGATCTCTTCCGGCGTTTATCGCCGCCTTCGGTTCTCGAAAAAAGCTGTCTGAGCGGGAAGTGGAGGAGCTGAAAACGCTGATTGATGGGTTGCGGAGGTGATGTTATGTTCTTCTCTGCCTGTTTCCCCAAGCTGCTGAATATGAGCCTGACCGCCAGTGTGGTCATTGTGTTTGTTCTTCTCCTGCGGTTTTTGTTAAAAAAAGCACCAAAAATCATCTCTTATGCCCTATGGGGGCTGGTTCTCTTCCGCCTTCTCTGCCCCATTTCGTTGGAGTCCGGACTTTCGCTGTTTGGCCTGGTCCATGCGCCGGTCACCCCAAGCGGAACTCTGACCAGCAGCATCGAGTATATTCCCAGCGATCTGGTCCAAACGGAATCTCCTTCCGCGGTTCTCCCAGCCCCGGGCATGGAAGAGACCGCACCCCAGGGCGTGGAACAGCCGGCTGCCCATGCGGCGGAAACACCTGTGGTTCTTGCAGCTGATATCTGGGTTGCAGGGGTTTTGGGCATGGGGCTGTACGGCGTGATCTCCTATCTGCGACTGCGTAGAAAACTGGTCACGGCCTCCCCCCTGAGAGAAAACATCTATCTGGCGGACGGGATTTCCTCGCCCTTTGTCCTGGGGCTTCTGCATCCAAAGATCTATCTGCCCTCCTCTCTGGGGGAGCAGGAGCTGCCTTATATTGTGTTGCATGAGCAGCATCACATCCGAAGGCTGGATCATCTTGTGAAAGTGCTGGCTTTTGTTGCCCTCTCCCTTCATTGGTTCAATCCTCTGGTATGGCTGGCATTTGTGCTGGCCGTCAGGGATATGGAAATGAGCTGTGACGAGGCTGTCATCCGCAAGATGGGGGATGGTATCCGGGCAGACTATACGGCATCCCTCCTCAGCCTGGCCACCGGCAAGCACATCATCGCTGGGATGCCTCTGGCGTTTGGCCAGGGAGATACCAAGGGGCGCATCCGCAACCTGGCAAACAGGAAGAAACCCGCTTTTTGGGTGGTCCTGGCGGGAGTGGTCATCTGTACCGTGGCAGCGCTGGGACTGTTGACCAACCCTACCGCACCTGTGGACGAACAGCTTGCCGTGTTTCTTGACGGCCAGATCGCCGCACACCACCAATCTGAATACAGCAAGGAAAACTTCTGCTGCCTGGACTGGGAGGTGTTGGGTACAGAGAAGAGGGGCAACCAGGTCACAGCATATCTCTGGGTACTCTACCGGGAATACAGCGATGCAGTCACCGTTGAGAGCGGCGCTCACATTCCTACCGTCATTACGGCGGAGCTGCAGAATGGAAATTATATTCCGGTGGAGTATTGGGAACCCAGGGACGGAAGTTATTACGCCCAGGACATTCGCTCCAAGTTCCCCCTTCTCCTGCAAGGCAAAGCCATGGACTCCCAGCGGTATATCAAAAAGCAGTCCGACACACTGGATCAGGCAGCACGGGAACACTTTGCCCAGATGGGCACAGATACAGCAGAGGTACTCTCCAGCACCACCTATGTGTCTAATCAGTGCATTTATCTCAATCCCCTCAGCTCCTATTCTGCGATAAACGGGGACTCCGGCTACATTTACCGTATCAGCGGGAACTATTTTGAAATGATCAGCCGGAGCACCGGCGTACCACGCCTGACCCAAGTTTCAAATTGGGAATGGCAACCGTTCCCTTACACACAGGAGGAGTGGGCAGCTCTGTTTACTCCTGCAGCCAACGCCCTTGCCGATCTCCACGAATGGTACAATGAGATCCAATATCTCCCCCTCACGGCCAATTACTTTTTCATGCGTGTAGATGACCAGCTGTGGATCGTGGAATTGGCATCCAATCCTCAGATGGGCACCTACCTGTGGAGCATTTACAATCTCGTCCCTCAAAGCCAGACACCAGCCGTCTAAAAGAAGAAAGCTGCCCTCCGGAAGTGTGCCTTCCGGAGGGCAGCTTTTACTCTGTTTTGTGACTAAACTGTGGTCAAAACGAATATGTGGTCAGAGCCCGTCCCGTGAATGACGCAAAAAAGTAAAGAAAAACCGCTGTTTTCTCTCGAAAACAGCGGTTTTTATGGTGGACGATACAGGACTCGAACCTGTGACCCCCTGCACGTCAAGCGTCAGGGGAACTTTTTTCTAATAATTTCGGCTTGTTTTTAGTAGTTTTCGTTTCATTCTATTTGCTTTTCAGCACTTTCCGCTGGCAGGGTTTTCACGTGTTCCGGGGCTGTCTGTGACTGGTTGTGTGGTCAATTTTTTCAGCCAGCCAAAGAGCAGCCACAATGGCTTTTCTCTTCTCAGTGGTTTTAGTACACCGTTAACAAAGAAAGCCGCTCAACGGATTATACTAGTTTCTATAGAAACGGTCCACATACTACTGCTGTGGGTGCATTTCTTTGGAATGGTCAGACGATGACGCTCACTCCACTTTTCGACGTATTGCATAGGCTTCGTGTAATTATGGGCATAACGGGAAGTTGAAAACATACCGTTTAGGAGTACGGCTACCATTTCGCAG
>DVKO01000018.1 GCA_018715985.1 Candidatus Enterenecus avicola | reverse complement strand
ACGGCCCCGCTCGGCGGCCACCTGCCGGATGGCCTCCAGGAAGGGCTGGGACTCGATGTCGCCTACGGTGCCGCCGATCTCCACAATGGCCACGTCAGTGTCAGGGCCTTCCAGGGAGTAGATGTTGGCTTTGATCTCGTTGGTGATGTGGGGGATGATCTGCACCGTGCCCCCCAGGTAGTCCCCCCGGCGCTCCCGGTTGAGCACGTTCCAGTACACCTTGCCCGAGGACACCGAGGAGTTGAAGGTGAGGTTTTCGTCAATAAACCGCTCGTAGTGGCCCAGATCCAGGTCGGTCTCCGCCCCGTCGTCGGTGACAAACACCTCCCCGTGCTGGTAGGGGCTCATGGTGCCCGGGTCTACGTTGAGGTAGGGGTCCAGCTTCTGCACCTTCACCCGCAGCCCCCGCTGCTTGAGCAGGCGGCCCAGAGACGCCGCGGTGATACCCTTGCCCAGACCGGACACCACGCCGCCGGTGACAAAGATGAATTTCGTGTTCATGGCCATACTTGCTTCCTCCTTGCGACAGGAAGTTGCCTCCTTGCGCCGGACGCCCTTGTCCGGCCCTGTCCGAAAAATAATACGAAATATTTTACCCCCGCCCCCGGGTACAAGTCAAGGCATGGCCTTTCCAATTTCCCGGGTTGACGGGGGTAAATTTCTGGTAATAACTTGCACACCCCTCTCAGCCCTGGGCGTGGAGGGCGGCCATGATGCGCCGCTTGTAGGCCAGGAACTGCTGGGTGAGGCTGAAGTCCACATGACGGGGCCGGGGCTGGTCCACCGCGATCTCCTCCCCGATGCGCCCGTCCACGAGCAGGTAGATGCGGTCGGAGAGGAGGATGGCCTCGTCGATGTCGTGGGTGATGAAGAGGGTGGACAGGCGGATCTCGTCCATCACCTTCAAGTACCACTCGTGCACGGCGCTCTTGGTCAGGGTGTCCAGGGCGGAGAAGGGCTCGTCCAGCAGGGCCACGTTCTGAGAGAACAGGTAGGTGCGCAGCAGGGCGGCCCGCTGGCGCATTCCCCCGGACAGCTGCCCCGGCCACTTCTTCTCGGTGCCCTCCAGGCCGAACTGGGGAAACAGGGCGGAAGCCTGGGCCCGGGCCTCCTTTTTCTTCACCCCCCGCAGCATCAGGGGGAGAGCCACATTGTCCTGGATGGTGCGGTAGGGCAGCAGCAGGTCCTTTTGCAGCATATAGCTGATGCGCCCGGGCTGGCCCGTCACCTCCTCCCCGTCCAGGAACACGCTCCCCTCATCGGGGGGGAGCAGGCCGGAGATGACGTTGAACAGGGTGGTTTTCCCCCCGCCGCTCACCCCCAGCAGACACACCAGCTCCCCCTCCCCCAGATGGAGGGAGACATCCCGGAGCACCTGGTTGTCCCCAAAGGCCAGGCTGACGTGGCGTACTTCCAGCTTGTCCACGGTTACTTCTGGGGCAGGTAGTCGTTGGTAAAGCCGGCGTTGGGGTCCACCGTACCCTCCAGCAGCTGATTGTCGTTGAGCCAGGTGAAGAAGGCGCTCCACCGCGCTGCGTCAAACTCGCCCCAGCGGTCGGCCTCCGCCTGGTACTTGTCGGCCAGGTACTTCTGACTGGCCACCACCAGCTCCTCGTTGCTCTTGAGCTCGGGGGCGGCGTCCATGAGGATCTGGGCGGCCTTCTCCGGGTTCTCCATGGCGTACTGGTAGCCCCGGCTCATGGCGGCCACGAAGGCCTTGGCCTGGTCCGGGTGCTCCTCCAAATAGGTGTTGTTGCCGATGATGACGGGGGTGTAGTAGTCAAACACCGGGTCGATGTCAGCGAAGGCGAAGTAGTCGGTGTCCAAACCCGCCACCTGGCAGGCCACGCCGGCCCAGGCGTAGTAGATCCAGATGGCATCCACAGACTTGCTCTGAAGGGCGGACACCTCGTCGGTGACGGTGGAGGGGATGAGCTCCACCTTGTCAAAGTCGCCGCCGTCGGCCTTCATCACCTGGGCAATGGTGGCCTTTTCCACCGGCAGATCCCAGGTGGCGTACTTGTGGCCCTCCAGGCCCTTGGGGGTGTCCATGCCCTCCCCGGCCCGGGAGATGATGCCGGAGGTGTTGTGCTGAATGACAGCCGCCACAGCGGTGATGGGCAGGGGGTCATCCCCAATGAGGCCGGGGGCGATGTAGTCCTGGAAGGACACGCCGAACTGGGCCTTACCCGAGGCCACCAGCACCTCCGCCCCGTCCTCCGGGGGCTGTACCACCTCCACGTCCAGGCCCGCCTCCTCAAAATAGCCGTTGGCAATGGCCACATACACCCCCGTGTGGTTGGTGTTGGGGGTCCAGTCCAGCACGAAGGTGATCTTCTCCAGCTCCTGCTCCCCGTCCTGGGTGGTGTCCTGGCCCTTGTCCTGGGTCTTCTGGCCGCAGGCGGCCAGGGACGCCGCCATGCCCAGGGCCAAAGCTCCGGCCAGCAGGCGAGATTTCCAATGTTTCATGGTTTGTTCCTCCTCTTATCTTTGTCCATGGAGCGGTAGGGCATACACCGCCGCTCCAACCACCCCACCAGGGCCATGAGGGCCAGGGAGAGGGCGGAGATCAAAAAAATCACAGCAAACATCTTGTCAAAGGCAAAGGCCTTTTTCACCCGGGTCATATACACCCCCAGGCCGCCGAAGCCCCCCAGCCACTCGCTGATGACGGCCCCCACAATGGAGTAGGCGGCGGCAATGCGCAGTCCCGAGAAAAACTGGGGCAGGGCCCAGGGGCACTTCAGGTAGCGGAAGATCTGCCACCGCCCCGCACCCATGGAGCGCAGCAGCCCCACGGCGTCGGGGTCCACCCCACGAAAGCCGTCCAGCAGCCCCACCGTCACCGGGAAAAAGGTGACCAGCACCACCAAAATCACCTTGGGGGTCATCTCGTAGCCGAACCACAGCACCAGCAGGGGGGCAATGGCCACGGTGGGGATGGTCTGGGTGATGACCAGGATGGGGTAAAAAATCTTGTAAAGCACCTCAAAGGCGTCCATGGCCACGGCGAAGAGGAAGCCCACCGCCACCCCGATGCACAGGCCCAGCACCGCCTCCTGCAAGGTGATGAGCAGGTTTTCCCACAGGGTAGGGGCGTCCTTGACAAAGGCGGTGACCACCGCCACAGGGGAGGGCAGCATATAGCTGGGCACGACGCCGGACACGCACACCAGCTGCCATACCACCAGCAGCACCGCCACCCCGGCCACGCCGGGCAGCTTAGCCCTGGTGGTGCTTGGTAACCTTCTGGTCAATGGTCAAAATCTCCCCTTCCGGCTCGTAGACCACCTTGATGTAGGCGGACACCTTGGGGGCCCCCGCCCGGATGGCCACGTGCTGGCACTCCTTGACGATGTCCATGAGCTGGTCGTAGTTGTCCCCCTCGATGGTGGTCTCAAAGGGGCCCACATAGTAGTTCAGGCCAGTGGAGCGGATGTAGTCGATGACCTCATCCACCATGCGCACCAGCTCCTGGTCGTTGTCCGCCTGGGGCAGACTCTGAATGGCAACACTTGCTTTCATGTTTCTTCCTCCATATCCACAAATTGATGGTTTTTGCTCTGCTTTTGCACAGCAAAAAATGCCCCGCCGGCAATACCGGCAGGGCATTCATCCACGACAAGGCGTCTTATGCTCCCTACGCTGGCATTACCCAGATCAGGTTGAGGGTCGCAGGACCTACCTGCCTCTCAGCTCCTGGCTTGGAGCTCCCCTGCTGTTCTGCTAGTTTAGACCTTTTTTCGGCAGTTGTCAACACTTTGCGTCCTGTGCCATCCTCCGTGATTCTCGGACCGATACCCTCTGCCCAATCATCACCGTCATGAGAAAGTGTTTTTTCTCCCCATCATACTCCCACTGGAAATCCCCTTGGTACTTTTTCAGCGCCTGGGCCACGCTTTTGAGCCCAAAGCCGTGGAGCTCCCGCTCCTTCTTGGTGGTGCGCAGCCCATCCTCCCCCTCCACCGGGGGCCGGTCGCAGCTGTTTTCCACCACCACCACCTGGTAGCCGTTGCGCACGGCGGTGGCCAGCTCCATCCACCTCTCCCGGGAGTCCTGGGCGGCGGTGAGGGCGTTGTCCAGCAGGTTGCCCAGAATGGCCACCAGGTCGAAGTCGTCCACGCCCCCCAGGTTGCACAGGCGCACGTCGTAGGAAAAGTGCACCTCCTTGATCTGGCAGGCGGTGACATACTTGTCCACCATCACGTCCAGGGCCCGGTTGCCGCTGTGGCAGCAGCTGGTGTAGGCCTGGAGCTGCGCCTCCATCTGCCGGATGTACTCGTCCACTTTGGGGTCGGTGTTCAGGTTCTTGATGGCGGCCAGGTGATTTTTGGCGTCATGGGCGTAGCTTCTCAGCTGCTGGTTTTGATGCTCCAAAATTTCATAATAGGACTTCTCCAGCTGGAGCTGCTCGGCCTGCCGCCGCTCCAGCCGGGTGTCCTGCCACCGCTCCAGCAGCACCTGGTAGGCCAGCACCACCAGCACGGTGCCTGCGGCCACCGCCACGCTGCCCAGGGCCATGGCGGCCTTCTCCCACCGCTCCGGCATCTCCCGTCCCATCCAAACCGCGGTCCAGGCGATGCCCACCATCACCACACCGGGCAGGACACACAGGGGCAGGGGAAGGAGGCGGCGTTTTTTGGCCAGGGCGATGAGGTTGGCCGCCACCAGGGCGCAAAAGAGATAGCCCGCAAAGGCCACGGCGGCCTTCATCTCTTCCGAACAGGATTCCAGGGTGTAGGTGTAATAGTAGTTTCTCTGATAGAGCCAAACATAGGCCTCATAGGCGGCAATGGAAGTTGCCGCCCGAAATGCTGTGAGCAAAACGGCGTATATGGCCGCCGTCCACACTTTGATGTGGAACCCCGCCAGTCCCAGCACCAACAGGATCAGGGCATAGCTGACCACCCACGGCTCCCCCAGGGGCTCCAGCAGGACCATCAGCCAATCCTGCCCCAGAAAGGCCGCCAGGGCCAGCAGCAGCACCCCCCAGTGGGGCAGTCGCTGCTGGGCCACCCGGGAGAAGAACAGATAGGCGATCACCAGCTCCAGGGCAGTCAGCACCGGGACGGTGCAAAAATGCCACGACAGAACGGATTGCAGTCCAGAGATCCCCATATCTATCTCCTCCTCAGATACTCAAACCAGTATTTGTGAAAGGCGGCCTGCCGCCGAGGCGCCACGGGGATACGCTCCCCATCCGCCAGATACACCTCGGAATAGGCGTATTTGGCCACATAGTGCAGGTTGACCAGAAAGGACTTGTGGACGGGATAGAAAAACAGGTTGGGCAGCTTCTCCTCCCACACGTCCAGCCGCTCTCCGGTGAGATACCGCTGGGTCTGGGTTGCCACCACCACCCGCCGGTTCTCCCGGGTCACGTATAAAATGTCATCCACCAGCAGCCGCACCTGGGCCTGCTGGTTGTACACAAACACATCCACATAAGCTCCGTCGATGTACTCCATGGCCTTGTCCAGCCCCGCATACAGCCGCTGGGGGTCAAAGGGCTTGTCAAAGAAGCGGAAGGCGTGGAGGTCCATGGCCTCGTCCTGGTACTCCCGGTAGGCGGTGACAAAAAACAGGGCCACCTTGCCGTTGCGGCGTTTCAGCTCCCGGGCCAGGGAGATGCCGTCCATTCCCTCCATCTGGATGTCCAGAAAGGCCAGGGTGTAGGGGATTTGGCGCTCCAGCACCTGCCGGGGATCGGTGGCGGTGTCCAGGTGGGCGGAAATCCCCCGCTCCTCCAGGTACCGCCCCACGTGCTCCTGTAATTGCTGTAAAAACACCGGCTCATCGTCGCAGATCAACACATTCACGGCCTTTCCTCACCTCCCCGCTCCGGTTCAAAGTTATCATAGCATTGTGTCCCCAGGGCCGTCAACCGCCCTGGCCCCTCCCCCCGTCCGCACTTTGACGGGATTTTCTTGCACTTGCGCACAGGCCATGGTCAGCCCCTCTTTTCCGTGGTACAGTGGCCTCAGAAACCACCCATGACAAAGGAGGGAGCTCATATGAAGCTGCGACACATTCCGCCCTTGCTCTTTCTGGCGGCGGTGGTGGGCTTTGGCGTCCACGGTGTCCAGATGCGCCAGACCTACACCGACATCACCGCCCAGCCCCAGTATCAGGACACCTTCACCGTGGGAGAAATCCCCGAGGAGGCCTGTTTCCACGCCTGCCAGCTCATGACCCAGGACCTGCCCTCTTTCCCCATCATCGCCCGGGTCACCCCTACCTCTCCCCAGGTTCCCCAGTTCTACGTCAGTAAGCAGAAGTTCCAGGTGCTGGAGGTGTTCGCCGGGGACCAGCTGACGGTGGGAGAGGAGATCTGGCTTCTCGCGGAGCTCTGGGCGGCCCTGCCCCAACCGCAGGGCAGGTACCTGCAAACCGGCTTTGTCAACTATCCCCAACCAGGCCGGGATTACCTGGTGTTTCTCTCCAGAGAAGTGGAGGTGGTAGACGGGTTCCCGGAGCTGCCCACCTACCTCTTGGGCGGCGACCCCCGCCATGTCATCACCCCCATCTTCTGCTATGAGGAGCCGGAAACCTCCATCATCATAGAACAAGAGGGGTTTAGCACCTATGTCTCCTATGCTGAGGTGAAAAGCAACGAGTTTTTCGCCACTACCCCCGCCACCATGGACGCCATGGTGGAGCTCAAGCACACCATGCTGGAGCAGTACCCCCGCTCCATCTCTGCCCAGCCTTAAAGGAGGGACAACCCCCATGTATGTCAAAGCCACCCGCACCCAAATCAAGCTGCTGCTCTTCCAGTGGGGCACCCTGCTGGCCTTTGGGCTGCTGCTGGCTCTGGTCCTCAACAACTTTATGCAAAATGTGGAGGAATACCAGGGCACCGACGTGGTGCTGATGTACCACCCCATGAAGCTGCTCTCTCTGAGCTATAACATGGTCTATTCCAACGGCGGCACCCTGATCCTCCTGATGCAGCTGGTGCCCCTGCTCATCTGCATTCCGGCGGCCCTGTCCCTGGCCCAGGAGCAGCACTCCGGGGCATCCGTGCTCATGGCCTCCCGGCTGGGGGGCCGCACCTACCTGCTTTCCAAGGTGACGGCGGTGTTTGTGGTGACCACCCTGGTGTTCTCCCTGCCGTTTCTCTTGGAAATCGTCCTCAACTGCGTCTCCTTCCCCCTGAAAGCCACGGGAGATCTGGCCAACTTGCAGATCTACGAGCCGGAGTACATCGAGTCCACCAAGAATTTCCTGCTATACCCCGTTTACCGGGTCTCCCCCTATCTGTACGCCGTGGTGGGCACCATCCGCTTTGGACTGGTCATGGGGCTGCTGGCCGCCGCCACCCTCACCTTCTCCGCCCTGGTGCGGGTGAAGTTCCGGGTGCTGCTCCTCCTGCCCCCCTTCCTCCTGCTCCAGCTGTCAACGTATCTATCCCAGTACTTTGATGTGCACTGGGCCAACTACGTCACCCTCTTCCACGGGGAGGCCCGCAACGACCTGGTATACTGGGCTGCCGTGGCGGTGCTGTTGGCCTTTGTGGTTCTGGGCAGCCTGTACGCCTCCCGAAAGGACTGGTTGCAGTGAGATGGAGACAAAACATCTGGCTTTCCCCCGCCGCCCTGGTGTTCGGGGCGTGGCTGTCGGTGTCCTACATCGCCCCCTACGGCGGAGCCATCTCCCTGTCCTCCCTGGTGGGGCAGCTCAGCGACGGTCTTCCCCCCGAGCCCTACATCGGCGATCTGCTCTCCCTCACCCTCCGGCTCCTCCCCTTTTTGCTCTTTGAGGCGTTGGCGGGCACCTCCTTTTACCGACACTACTGCACCGCCAGCGTCTACATCTTCTCCCGAATGCCGGACCGGCTGCGCTGGTACGCCAGGGAGTGCGCCCTGCTGGCCCTGGAAACCCTGCTCTATCAGGCCCTGGTGCTGGCCGCAGCCATCGGGGTGTCGGCAGCGCGCTGGACGGTCACCGACGTGGCCCACGGACTGCCGGTGCTGCTCTGCCACCTGCTGATCTGGTCCCTGTGGACCTTCGCCTTCACCCTGGGGGTGAATCTGCTGGCCATCTTTGTGGGCAGTTCCACCGCCTTTGCCGCCCTGGCCGCAGTCCAGATGGT
>DVKO01000002.1 GCA_018715985.1 Candidatus Enterenecus avicola | reverse complement strand
CGATGTTGTTCTATCAGGAGAAATTCTGCCTATAAGTTCGCTGAAATCTGACAACAGAAACACCGCAGTACCAAGGCCCCCTTGTGTAAAGGGGGCTGTCACCGTAGGTGACTGGGGGATTGTCTCTGGTGGGGAGTTAGGCAATCTACGTATTTTGCAACAGGCTCCTCTTGCTTATTCTAAACAAAAATTTCCCCGGGCCTCCGCCTTTGGAGGCCCGGGGTGTTTTGCATGAGTGCTTATTTGGTACACCCGCCGTCTTTGGCAGGGATCCCGCAGAGGTGGGTGGGGGTGGCGTCGTGGACGCGGTCCTGGGCGGCGTAGGACCAGAACCGCCAGCCGCCGGAGAGGTTGCAGCACCGGAAGCCCCGCTGGCTCAGGATGCGGCAGGCCAGGTAGCTGCGCAGGCCGCTGTAACAGTTGACGTAGACCTCCTTGGCCGGGTCCAGCTGGTCCAGATGCTGGCGCAGGCTGTCCAGAGGGATGTGGAGGGCGTCCGGGCGCAGCAGCCCCTGGGCCTCCACCTCCTGGGGGGTGCGCACATCCAGCAGGGTCACCGAGCCGTCGTCGGGCAGGGTGGCCACCTGATCCCAGTGGTACTGGCGCACCAGGCCGCCCCGGAGATTTTCAATGACGTATCCGGCCATGTTCACCGGGTCCTTGGCGGAGGAGTAGGGCGGGGCGTAGGCCAGATCCAGCTGGGTGAGCTGCTGGGCGGTGAGGCCGGCGCGAATGGCGGCGGCCATCACGTCGATGCGCTTATCCACCCCGTCAAAGCCCACGATCTCAGCGCCCAGAATGCGGCCGGTCTGGGGGTCAAAGAGGGTCTTGATGGTCATGTTCTGGGCGCCGGGGTAGTAGGTGGCGTGGGAGGCGGAGTAGGTCACCGCCTTGTCGTAGGCCACCCCGGCGGCCTGGGCGGCCTTCTCGTTGAGGCCGGTGGCCGCGGCGGTCATATCAAAGAGCTTGAGGATGGAGGAGCCCTGGGCCCCGGCGTAGCTCTGCCCCAGGCCGCAGATGTGGTCGGCCGCCACCCGGCCCTGCCGGTTGGCGGGTCCGGCCAGGGCCACCAGGGCCTTCTGGCCGGTGACGGCGTGGGTCAGCTCCACGGCATCCCCCACGGCGTAGATGTCCGGCTGGGAGGTGCGCATATGGGCGTCCACCACAATGGCTCCCTTCTGTCCCAAAGTGAGCCCCGCCTGGCGGGCCAGCTGGGACTCCGGGGCCACGCCAATGGCCAAAATCACCAGGTCGGCGGCCACGGGGGGCTGATCGCCAATGAGGGTCTCCAGCTGGCTGCCCTGGCGGCGGAAGCCGGTGACGGCGGTACCCAGCCGCAGGTCCAGCCCCTGCCCCCGCAGGTAGGAGTGCACCTCGCCGGCCATGTCCTTGTCCAGGGGGAGGAGCACCTGGTCGTCCAGCTGAATGAGGGTGGTGTGGACCCCGGCGTGGATCAGATTTTCCGCCATCTCCAGGCCGATGAACCCCCCGCCCACCACCACGGCGGACTTGGGCTGATGGTGCTCCAAAAACTCCCGGATGCGCAAGGTGTCCTCCACCGTGCGCAGGGTGAAAATGCCCTCCAGGTCGATGCCGGGCAGAGGGGGACGGATGGCCTTGGCGCCGGGGGAGAGAATCAGCTTGTCGTAGCTTTCGGTGTACTCGGTGCCGTCGTCCAGGCGGCGGACGGTGACGGTGTGGGCCTGGGGCTGGAGGGAGAGCACCTCGTGTCTGACCCGCACGTCGATGTTGAACCGGGCCCGGAAGCTCTCCGGGGTCTGGAGGGTCAGGGCGCCTTTGTCCTGAATGGTCCCCCCGATGTAGTAGGGCAGGCCGCAGTTGGCGTAGGAGACGTACCCACTGCGCTCCAAAATGACGATCTCGGCCCCCTCGTCCAGGCGGCGGAGACGGGCGGCTGCGGTGGCCCCGCCGGCCACCCCTCCCACAATGACGACTTTCATGGCGTTTCCTCCTTATGCTTTGGTCTCCAGGGGGCCACGGTAGCTGTGGATCCCACCCAGGTTGATGGCCTCAAACCCCTGCCGCTTGAGCCAGGCACAGGCCTGGGCGCTGCGTCCGCCGCTGAGGCAGTAGACAAAGACGGGTTTTTTGGCGGGCAGTTTGCCGGTGGACAGGCGGTCCAGGGGCAGGTTGACGGCCTTGGGGATGTGGCCGGAGCGGTACTCCCCCGGGGTGCGCACGTCCAGCAGCACGGCGCCGGGGGTCTCACGCCACTGGGTCAAGCCCTGGTCCATGCTGGGACGGTGAAAGAGATCAAACAAACCCATGGTGGGTCCTCCTTTTCTATGGCGGGAGGCGGAAAAGAGGGCCTCCCGATCCTGATATATGAGATGGACCTAGTATACCAGAAGCTGGGTGGGGCTTCTGTGACAAAATCACCGTGGGCCCGGACGTCAAAAACGCCCTGCTGTGGGGACAGCAGGGCGTTGGAGCGTGTCGAAAAAGTTCGACACGCTTCTCAAAAATGCAAGCATTTTTTCGAGGGGGTGCAGCCCGCTGCGCGCATAATCGGGTCAAAGGACGACCCGATTCCACACTGGCGGGCTGAGATGTGTTTTTTTCGATGCTCATGTCCCCGAAAAAAACGGATTTCGATTTATTTTTCCATCTACGGATGGAAAAACTCTGCCGAGGGCTTTTTGACGATGCAAGATCATCTGTCCTTCTTGCATTGACGCGAGGTTCTTCGACAGTCTGAAACGCCCTGCTGTGGGGACAGCAGGGCGTTGAGTCGGTCAGACGGGGTAGAGCAGCCACAGCAGGAGACGTACCCGGACGGGGGCGGACTGTTTGAGTCGGGCCACTTCGTCCCGGAACCGGTCCACCACCAGGCGGCGCTCCTCCTGGGTGAGGGTGTGGGGGCTGAACCGGGCCTTTCGGGCCAGAGCCTCGGTCTCCTCTCCGGCCTTGCCGCCCCACCGCTCCAGCACACCCGCCCAGCGGTAGACCGCCAGGACGGCGGCGTTGGTGTCCCGGTCACGGCACATCTTCCGCCAGCTTCGGCCTCGCAGATGGCGCACCAGCCACAGGGCCATTCCAAGGGCCGCAAAGGGTACCACCCACACCAGCCACCACAGCGAGACGCCGTTCCCCGGGGCCTCCGGGGGGACGG
>DVKO01000017.1 GCA_018715985.1 Candidatus Enterenecus avicola | reverse complement strand
ATGAGAGAGTAGGTGTGGAGCATCTCCACTCCCACGGCATAGTCCAGGGCCGGCTCCATGGACCCGCACAGGGCCTCACAGAACTTCAGCACCAGCACCGGACGGATGCGCTTGCCCCCGGCCAACAGGCTGTACCGCATGGCTTGCAGCAGCTCCTGGTGGGGGCCCAGATCCAAAAGGCTCTCTTTCAATGCCTGCTCGGCCATCTCACAGGCCTGGGCATATTGTGCCTCAAACTCCATCTGTCTGTTCTCCTTCCTGGAAGGGGGCCTCCTCCTGGCTGTCTCCGTCCAGCAGCAGGCGCACCTTCTGCTCTGCCTCGTCCAGCATCTTGGTGCAGCCCGCAGCCAGCTGGGTCCCCTCTTCAAACAGTTTCAGCGACTGATCCAGTCCCGCCTCGCCCCGCTCCAGCTGGGCCACGATCTCCTCCAGTCGCTTCATGGATTCCTCAAAACTTTTCTTTTTTACTGCCACTGCTGCTCCTCCTTTTCTTCCACTCGGCAATGCAGCACGCCGTCCGACACCATCACGTCCAGGGCGTCCCCGTGGGAGACCTGGCCTACGGTGGTGACCGCTTGATTTTGATACCTGGCAATGGCATAGCCCCGCCCCAAGACCTTCAAGGGGCTCATGGCGTCAATGCGTCCGGCCAACTCCGCCAGCTCCACACGCCCCCGGCGCAGGCTGCGCTCCAGGGCCAGGGCCAGGCGGTGCTGCACCCCGTCCAGGCGCATCCGCTGGTCGTCCACCACCGCCGCGGGATTTCGCAGCACACGACTCTGCTCCAGCCGCCGCAGCTCCCTTCTGCCTGCGTCCAGCCGCACCTGGGCGGCCTGTGTCAGCCGGAGGGCCAGCCCCTCCAGCCGCTGCCGCACCTGGGTCTGATCCGGTACCGCCAGCTCGGCGGCGTTGGAGGGGGTGGAGGCCCGCACATCCGCCACATAGTCGGAGATGGTCACATCCGGCTCATGGCCCACCGCCGAGATGACCGGGATCTGGGAGCGGGAAATGGCCCAGGCCACCGGCTCCTCGTTGAAGGCCCACAGGTCCTCCCGGGAGCCGCCGCCCCGGCCGGTGATCATCAGGTCAATGTCGCTGCGCAGGTTGACCTGCTGGATGGCGGCGGCAATCTCCTCTGCCGCCCCCTCCCCCTGCACCCGTACCGGGACCACCAGCACCTGAGTCATGGGCCAGCGCTGGCGGAGGATGCGGATCATGTCCCGCACCGCCGCCCCCGCCGGGGAGGTCACCAGGGCGATGCGCCCGGGGTAGGCGGGCAGCGGCTGCTTCCGGTCGGGGTCAAAGAGGCCCTGGGCCTCCAGCTTCTTCTTCAGCGCCTCAAAGGCCCGGTCCAGAGCGCCCCGCCCGTCCTCCATCAGCTGGGTGCAGTACAGCTGGTACTGCCCGTCCCGGGGATAGACAGACACCCGGCCATAGGCGATCACCGACAGCCCGTTGACCGGGCGAAAGCGCAGGCGGGCGGCATCCCCCCGGAACATGACGCAGCGGATGCTGCCCTGCTCGTCCTTCAGGGAAAAATAGTGGTGCCCTGAGGGGTAGCACTTGTAGTTGGATACCTCTCCTCGCACCAATAGGCCCCGCAGCAGGGGGTCGCCGTCCACCAGTTCCTTCAGGTATCCGTTGACCTGGGAGACGGAATACACCGGAAGCTGAGCGCCACTCACCCCTGTACCCCCCGTTCCAGAGCCCGGTGGGCCAAAATGGCCACCCCCAGGGCGTTGTCGGTGGAGTACTGAGGGGGTGCAAAGATGGCCCCCAGAGGCTCCAGACGGCTGCGCAGCAGGGTGTTGGAGGCCACGCCGCCGGAGCAGAGCACCGGCAGGTTTCCGTACTGCTTTTGGGCCCAGGCGGTGGTGCGGGCCAGCACCGAGGCCAATGTCTCAAAGGTAAACCGGGCCACGTCCGCGGGGGGAGTCCCCGCCTCCGCCATACCCCGGATCTTATTTTCCATACCGGAGAGGGAGAAGCTCCCCTCCTTGGTCTTGACCGCGAAGTGCTTCTCCTCCCGGGAGTCCCGGCTGAGCACATCCATGGCCTTTCCCGCCGGGAAGTCCAGGCCCAGCAGCACGCCGATGCGGTCCACCAGCTGCCCGGCGGAGATGTCCGAAGTGCCGCCGATGACCTGGGCCGTCACCGTGTGGCCCTGGGGGTGCACCACCAACAGCTCGGTGGTGCCGCCGGACAGATGCCAGGCCAGGTGGGGCTGATCCATGAGATCCTCCCGCCCCGCAGACCAGGCGGCCGCGGCGATGTGGCCCTGCTGGTGAGAGCAGGGGTAGAAGGGCACACCCAGAGCCGCCGCCACAGACCGTCCCTGCCCTTCCCCCACCAGGAAGCAGGGCATATAGGAGCCCTCCACCTCCCGGGGCTGGGTGGAGGCGCCCACTGCCCGGATCTCGCCCATGATGCCCTCGGCCCGCAGGGTCTCGGTCATCAGGTGCAATCGTTTGACGTGCTGGAACACCGCCTCGCTCTGGCGCAGGCCCAGGGAGCCCTCCTGCACCGTCAGAAGCCGACCTCGATTCTCCCCCACGCTGCCGTCAAACACGGCCGCCGACGTGGTGTAGTTGCTGGTGTCAAATCCCAAACACATTCCTGACATCTTTGTCACCTCCCTGAATTTGGCTGTCAGTTCTCCTCCTGGGGAAACTCCTCCCGAACAAAGGCGCCCAGAATGCCGTTGATAAACCGCACCACATCCTCGTCCAGATACTTCTTGGCGATCTCCACCGCCTCATTGATGGCCACCTTGTTGGGCACGTCGGGCATATACAGAATCTCGTACATGGTCAAGCGCATAATGGCGGCCGCCACCCGGTCAATGCGGGAGAACCGCCACCCCTTGGCGTGGCGCTCAATGTAGCCGTCCAGCTCGGCGCCGTGGTCTGCCACCCCCCGCACCAGGGTGACAATGTACTCCCGGAGCCCCTGTCCGGGGAACTGGGCGTAGAGCTCCTCCTCCTGGCCTCTGGCCGCAAAGGCCTCCTCGGTCAGCTCCCGCTCCAGCAGCTGATCCGCCTTCAGGTTGGAAAATGCCAATTCAAAGGTGAGATGCATGGCGATCTCCCGGGCTGTTTTTCTGGTCATGGAACCTTCATCCTTTCGCGGCTCTTCCGCCGCCTAATCTATGATCTTCCTGAAAAGGGGTATACCGCCCCAATTTGCATATACACTGTATTATACACGCAGGCCCCCCAAAAGAAAACCCCTTTCCCGCCCCTTGTGACGAATTTGGACAAATGGGCAACCCGGGGCCCTGTGGGGGGGATTCCCTGTGCAAAACGTAAAAGAGCCGCTGCGGCAAATCCGCAGCGGCTCACAGCTGTCTCTTTACTTTTGGAAGGTCACACCGGACACGGTGACGTTGACACTGGACACGTCCAGCCCGCTGGTGTTCATCACCGCGTTCTGGATGGCATCCTGCACATTCTTTGCCACCTCGGGCACCACGTAGCCATACTTGACCAGGATGGTCACGTCCACCGTCACAGCCTCACCCTCTACCTCCAGGTGTACGCCCTTGGCCACCCCTCTGCGGGTCACCAGATTGGCCACATCATTGGTCAAGGTGGAGCCCAGGGCGCTCACGCCGTCCACTTCCATGGCGGCTGCCCCGGCGATGACGGCCAGCACCTCCTCGGAGATGTTCACGCTGCCCAATTCCTCCTGACGGGAGATATATTCCTTGCCTTCGGCCATACTGCCTCACGCTCCTTTTTCATTCTAGGGCATCCCAAAGGCCGCCCAGTCTGGATAACTAGGGTCATTATACCACCGTCAGGGGCAAAATACAATCCTGTTTTTCTCAGGGCTGCGCTTCAATAATTTTGATTTTATCCGCGCTTAATCCCGTTTCTTCCCGGACAATCTCCACAATTTTCGCAATATCCGTCTCACTTAGCCCCTGCTCCGTGGCGGACACCACCAGGTTGACCCCGTCCTCACCGATGAAGCACACGCAGTCCCCATAGCCCTTGGCCGTGACCAGATTCTCCACCTGGGCCTCGGAGAGGGTGTACTCCGCCATGGTCTGGATGGAGGCGTTGGCCTCGTCCACCACCGTCTGCTCCGCCTTCTCATCGGCAGCCGCCTCCTGCAACAGCTCCAGGGCGCTGTCCCGGGCCTGCTGCCGGTTGAGGCGGGCACTGGCAAAGTAACCGCTGGCGTCGCTGTCGTCCACCTGGCCGTCCACCGTCTCTCCCTCGCTCTCCTCCTCTACCCCGTTGACCAGGGTGGTCTGGCCCAGCACCTTGCCGTCGCCATTGTCCCCGCTGTTCTCCCCGGTCAGCTGGTTGTTGTAGGACCAGTTGAGATACACCGCCACCCCCACAAACATCACGATGGCCAACACCACTGCATTCCGCTTCCACACACTCATCGCTTCTACCTCCTATGACAGTTTCCTTATTCCCCTGCACATACGGTGATCCGATCCGAGCCCAGCCCGGTCAGGGACGACACCGCCTGGGTCACCGCCAGCCGCACCTGGGGGTCCTCCCCCCCGGCACACACCACCAGCGCCCCCCGAAAGCTGGGATAGTACTGGGTCACCAGCATCACTTCCTCCCCATCTTCCCCGGAGTAGACCACCGTGGTCTGCTCCCGGGTGGTCTCATCTCCCGTTCGCTCCTCCACGCTGTCCGAGGCCAGCACCCGCTCCACCCCCTGATCCAGGGAGAGCAGCACCGTGCACTGCCCCGCCCCCTGGATGCGGGAAATGGCCTGGGAAAGCCTCTCCTCCAGCTCTTCCACGGAAAAGGACTCCTCTCCCGTCACCGACGACGCCTCTTGGGTGTCCCGATCCTGTTCCCTCTCCCCTGTGGGCCATGCCAGCAGGACCACCCCCGCCAGGACCAACAGCAGCACCAGCTTGTATTTGACCAGCCAGCTCTGCCACTGCGCCCGGGAGGGCAGCTTCCAATTCCACTTCATTCCTGTATCACCTCAAAGCTCTGGCGCTGGCGGGGAATGCCCAGATCCTCCTCCAGTACGCCCGCCAAGGCCTCTTGCTGGGCCTGGGTCCAAGTCCCTGTGACACAGGCCGACCAGGGCTGCGGGATCTCATCCTCCCATTGAACCACCACCTCCACCTGGCACTCTATGCCCAGCGAGTCCGCCTTGTCCGAAATATATGCCTCTGTCTCCTCGGCTATGATGGATTCATACATCAAATTATTTTGCTCTTCCAGCCCCTGCTCCGCCTCCTCCATCACCTGGGTGTCCAGCTGAAGCATCCGCTCCCAGTCCTCCTGGTCGATGCGCAAAATGGGCCCCACAGTCACCAGCAACAGCAGCAGGCTCCCGGCCAGCTTGCACACCCGCTGCCCGCCGCTGCCCTTGACCAGAGCCCCGGACACCGCCAGCACGAAAGAGGCGCAGGCCACCCCCATCAGCCACTGCTCCATCCAGCCGTTCATCCGCTCACCGCCGATACCGACGAGACCAGGGACACCAGCAGCAGCAGGGCGCAGGCCCCGGTCATCCCCATAATGAGCCCAAAGGCACCGCCAATCTGCTCCACCAGGCCGCACACCCGGCTCTGCCCCATGGTAGCCGCCAATGCCGCCACCAGCTTATAGAGCAGATAGTGGACCAGCAGCTGGAGCACGGGAATGAGGCAGATGCCCAATATGGTCACCATGCCGAACACCCCCACCGAGCTGCGCAGGATCCCCGCTGAGGCCAGGATGGTCTCCGAGGCGTCGGACAAAATGCCGCCCACCACCGGAATGGCCCCGGAAATGGCGAACTTGGCCACCTTCATGGACATGGCGTCCACCGACCCGGACACCACCCCGCTCATGGATAAATATCCAACAAACACCATCATCACCACCACCAAAATGGTACTGGCCACCCATTTCAGCCACCCTGCCATCTGGCGCAGGCCCGGATTGCCCACCGCCGCCCAGGCCACACTGGCCGCCACATAGGCGTACACCAGGGGTACCAGCACCCGCTGCACCAGATTCATCAGCAGAGCGGAAAATCCCGCTGCCGCCACCTGGCGGGCCGCCGCTCCCGCAATGGCCCCCGTGGCCGCCGTAGCCCCTGCCACCACCGGCAGCAGCACCGTGGAAAAGGCCGTCATCCGCTCCACGGCGGTGCTGCCCAGTCCCAGCAGCGCATTCATATCCGACACTGCGGCCACCGTCACCGCCAGCGCTCCCGCCAGAGACACCGCCGGGATCTCGTCCCCGCCCCCAGCGTCGTACACCGTCTGGACCACGCCGCACAGCAGCAGGATGAGAAAGAGGATCACCGCCGAGCGCACCCCTGTGCGCACAATGCCGAACATCTCCCCCTTTCCCGTCTCGATGAGTCCTTCCAGCCCCTGGTCCAGGCTCTCCCCATAGACGGCGCTGCCCCCCTGGCGCTGCGCCTCCCGCTCCACCTCTTCAATGCCCAGGGCGTCCTCCTGGCTCTCCAACACCTCTTCGGGGGAGACGGCCCGGGCCGGGCAGGTACACAGCACCAGCACCACACACAGCATGGCCAGCCACCGCATTTTCACCCCTCCTAACTCATCAAGCTCTCCAACAGCTCCAGCACCGCCCCCATCAGGGGCATCACAGCCACCAGACCCAGTACCGTCCCCGCCAGCTCCACCACACTGGCCAGGCCGCCCTCCTTGGCGTCCCGGCAGAACTCCCCGATGAACTTGGAGAGAATGGCAATGCCCGTGGCCTTCATCACCGGGACGATCAGTTCCCGGGAGATCCCCGCCATCTGGGTCAGCCGCTCCACATAGGCCACCACCTCCCCCAGTTCCCGGGAGACGGACAGTACCACGGCGGTGGCGGCGCAGATGGTGAGCACCAGGGCGATCTCCGGGGCCTGTTTGCGCACCACCACGCTGCACACCACCGCCACCAGCACGCCCCCTGCCACCATCGTCATCTGGCTCATAGGTCGAACAGGGTCTTGACCATGTCAAAGAGGGTGCTGATCTCCTGCACCACCATCATCAGCACCACCACCAGAGCCACCAGGGTGGTCATGGTGGCCATCTCGTCCCGGCCCGAGCGGGCGAGCACCTGGTTGAGCACCGAGACCAAAATGCCAATGGCGGCAATCTTAAAAATCAAATCCACATTCATCTTGTCCCTCTCCTTATACCAACAGGATCATCAGCACGGCCCCCGCTGTCACCCCCAGAGCCCCGTACACCCGTCCCAGTCTGCTGCGCTGCTCCACCGCATCCGCCAGCTGGCTCTCCAGCTGCTCCCGGGTGTGCTCCAGGGCCAGGCGCTGGCTGTCCCCGTCATATTGGCCCAACACGGTGCCCAGTCCCTCCAGCAGCTGCACGTCCAGAGGCTCCAGACGCAGCCGGCTGGCCTCCTCAGCCTGCTGCCACACCTGGGCAAAGGTGCGGCCCCGCAGATGTCGGGCGCCCTGGGCACTGAGGGCAAAAAACTCCCCCGGGGCGCCCCGGCATTGGCCCGCCGCCTGGGCCAGGGCGTCGGGGAGAGGGGCCAGCTTCCACATCAGCTCCCGCTGTACACACTCCAGCCCCGCCAAGAGCCCTCGCAAATCCCTCACCCGCCCCTCCAAATGGGCGATGGCGCCCAGCCCTAAGGCAATGGCCCCGCAGGCCAGGCAGGCCGCCCCCACCAGCCGGGTCATGCCACCACCTCCACCCGAGCGCTGCGGCGGTTCCCCCGGCCCCGGAGCAGCACCACCCGCCGGAACACGTCCGCCCGATACAGGGCCCGATAGATGGGGCGGCGCTCCAGATCCTCCATGCTCTCCCCGTGGGCGGTGGCCAGCAGGGACACCCCGCACCCCACCGCCTGGATCATGGCCTCCACGTCCCCCTTCCGGGTGATCTCATCCATGGCGATCACCTGGGGATTCATGCCCCGCAGCAAAATGGACACCGCTGTGGCCTTGTCACATCCGTCCAGTACGT
This sequence comes from Candidatus Enterenecus avicola, assembly GCA_018715985.1. Taxonomy (GTDB): domain Bacteria; phylum Bacillota; class Clostridia; order Oscillospirales; family Oscillospiraceae; genus Enterenecus; species Enterenecus avicola. The sequence continues at coordinate 3,062 of DVKO01000017.1, read as the reverse complement.
CGGTGTGCCGCCCCACATACAGCTGAGGCGCCCCCTGCCACATGGCGGCGATCTCCCCCCGCTCATCCGCCACCGCCAGGCGCTGCGGGGGTGTCACCACCCCGTCGGACAGTCCCCGCACCAAGTCCCGGAGCAGGGTGGTTTTCCCCGCCCCAGGGGGCGCAAAGATCAGGGTATTTTGCAGCCGCTCCCCCTCCAGCAGCTGGGGAAGCAGGGTCTCAGCCTGTCCCACAACCGCCCGGGCAATGCGCAGGGAGAGGGAGGAAATCTCCCGCAGGGTGGCCACCTGTCCGTCCCGCACCACGGCGGTGCCGCAGATGCCGATGCGGTGCCCGCCCCGCAGAGTGAGAAACCCCCGCTGCACCTGGTCCAGCACGGTGTGGGCCGAGGCCTGACTGGCCTGCTCCAACACCTGCCGCAACATCTCTCCGGTCACGGGTCGATCTCCCACATCCCGCTCTCCCGCTCCATCCAACACCGTGGGCAAAAATCCCTGCCGGAGCCGAATTTCTTCCACCCGCTCCCCTACCCCCTGGGGCAGCTGTTTCAGCGCCCGCCTGAGATCCTGCGGCATAATGGCGGCCACCTGCTCAAATGGGCTGTCCACCATGGAACCCCCTCCTTTTCGTCTGGTACACCCCAGTGTATGAGGGCCTGTCCCGGGGTATGACAGCAAAAAAGAACTGCCCCGCCGGTTGACGAGACAGTTCTCTGCTCTTTTTTGGAATGTTAGCCCAACACGGACACAATGCGCGCCACAGCCTCCTGGGTGGCCTGCTGGTCGCCGAAAGCGGTGACCCGAATATATCCCTCCCCGCTGGGGCCAAACCCCGCCCCGGGGGTGGTGACCACGTTGGCCTGCTCCAGCAGCAGGTCAAAGAACTCCCAGGAGCCCATTCCCTCCGGGGTCTTGACCCAGATATAGGCGGCATTGACCCCGCCGGACACCGTGAGCCCCGCGCGGGTCAGCCCCTCCCGGATGACCTGGGCGTTGCGCTGGTAGTAGGCGATGGTCTCCTTCACCTGGGCCTGCCCCTCCGGGGAGTACACCGCCTCTGCCCCCCGCTGCACCACATAGGGCACCCCGTTGAACTTGGTGCACTGACGGCGGTTCCACAGACTGTTCAGGGACGCCCCGCCCCGCACCAGCTCCTTGGGCACCACGGTATAGGCGCAGCGGGTGCCGGTGAAGCCGGCGGTTTTGGAGAAGGAGCGGAACTCAATGGCGCAGGTCTTGGCCCCGGGAATTTCAAAGATGGTGTGTGGGATGTCCGGCTGGGTGATAAAGGCCTCATAGGCGGAGTCGTAGAGGATCACCGCATCGTTGGCGTTGGCGTAGGCCACCCAACGCTCCAGCTGTTCCCGGCTGGCCACCGCTCCCGTGGGGTTGTTGGGGAAGCAGAGGTAGATGAGGTCCACCTTCTCCTGGGGTATGGCCGGAGAGAACCCATTTTCGGCGGTGCAGGGCATATATACCAGCTTGGACCAGTGCTGGCTCTCACCGTCGTAGTCCCCGGCCCGGCCTGCCATGGCGTTGGTGTCCACATACACCGGGTACACCGGGTCGCACACCGCCACCACATTGTCCACCCCGAAGATGTCGCCGATGTTGCCGCAGTCGCTCTTGGCTCCGTCGGAGACAAAGATCTCATCGGGGGCAATGTCCACCCCCCGGGCGGCGTAGTCGTGCTGGGCAATGGCCTGGCGCAGGAACTCATAGCCCTGCTCGGGGCCGTAACCGTGGAATCCCTCGCCCGTGGCCATCTCATCCACTGCCTTGTGCATGGCCTGGGTCACCGCCGGGGCCAGAGGGCGGGTCACGTCCCCGATGCCCAGCTTGATGAGCTTTTTGTCCGGGTTTGCCTGGGCGTATGCAGACACCCGGCGGGCGATCTCGGAAAACAGATAGCTGCCGGGCAATTTGAGATAATTTTGGTTGATGGTGGCCATGGGTATTCCTCCTGTATTTCAGCTGTTTACTGCGTTAAAAACTTTTGCTTATTTTACAACATTTTCCCCTGGGGGTCAATGGGCAAGTTGTCCGTCAAAGACGGTGACCGCAGGGCCGGTCATGTAGATGTGTCCGTCCTGGGCCCACCGGATGGTCAGCTCTCCCCCGGGCAGCTCCACCACCGCCTGCCGGCCCACACGTCCGGCGCTGGCCAGGGCCGCCACGGCTGCACTGGCCCCGGTGCCGCAGGCCATGGTCTCCCCGCTGCCCCGCTCCCACACCCGCATGGCCACCCGCCCCTCCCCCTTGAGGGCGACAAACTCCACATTCACCCGCTGGGACAGCCGGGGGTGGCGCTCCAATCTCGGCCCCAGAGCCTCCACATCCACCGCCCCCACGTCTTCCACCGGACACACCAGGTGGGGATTGCCCATCCACACCGGAGTCCCCGTGATCCTTCGGCCCTCCACCTCCAGTTCCATCTTCCGGCCCACCCGAGGCGCCCCCATGTCCACCGTGGCCCCTGTGGCCGTGTTCCCCTCCACCTGGAGCACCAGGGTGCGAATTCCTCCGTCCGTCTCCACCGATAGGGTGGTTTTTCGGGTGTGCCCCCGGTCATAGACATACTTGCCCAGGCAGCGGATGCCGTTGCCGCACATACTCCCCCGGGAGCCGTCGGCATTGAACATGGCCATACGAAAATCCGCCCTTCGGGATGGACAGATGCAGATGAGGCCATCTCCCCCTACGCCGGTGTGCCGGTCTGACAGATGCCGGGACAGCTCCCCCGCCCCCTCCGGCTCTCCCTGGGGGCAGTAGAGAAAGATGTAGTCGTTGCCCAGTCCGTGCATTTTGGTAAAGTTCATACCACCACTCCCTTCTCAACCAGAGTATGAAAAGGGCCTGTTGCAAAATACGTAGATTGTCTGACTCTCAACCGGAGACAATCCCCCAGTCACCTACGGTGACAGCCCCCTTTACACAAGGGGGCCTTCGTACTGCGGTGTTTCTGTTGTCAGATTTCAGCGAACATATAGATAAAATTTCTCCTTATAGAACAACATTGGAGAACGCTCCAGGCCAAAAGCCTCCCTTGTGTAAAGGGAGGTGG
>DVKO01000016.1 GCA_018715985.1 Candidatus Enterenecus avicola | reverse complement strand
ATGGGGCACGCCCCATCTTCTCAGCGATTTTACGAATCCCAACCCCAAGGTTTTTGAGCAAGTATAGATTTTCTCGCTCCTCTATGCTAAGATGTTTGTAGTGACTCATGGAAATAGGCTCCTTTCTGGTTATCCGCAAACACCATTTTAGCTGCTTATCGCCCATGAGTCACTCTTTTTATGTTATGTGTTGCACTTGTATTGTAAATCTACCATTTGATTTATTTTTCCATCCTCGGATGGAAAAACTCTGCCGAGGGCTTTTTGACGATGCAAGATCATCTGCCCTTCTTGCATTGACGTGAGCTTTTTCGACAGTCTGAATCTCTCCACCAAAACCGTCTGGTTTTGGTGGAGAGATCTCTTTTTTCTCCTTTCTTTGCCCATCCAACACGCCTATTTCCCACGGCGTCGGGTGCCGAGCCAGGCCACAGCAGCCAGCGCCGTCACCCCTGCCCCTCCTGCCAGCATGGCCCACACGGGGGGAAACTCCCCGTGTGCTCTCTGTGTCAGCTGAGTGGTCTGGCCGCTGACGGTGCGGGCCCCCGTCTCCATCTGGGTGTTGGCCGCCGCCGTGACGACCTGGGCAATCAGGCTGTGCCCGTAGGCATTGGGATGGAAGTCCAGGTTCAGCTCCATGGCGGCGGACAAGTCCGCGTTGCAGGGGTTCTCCTGGGCATCTTCAAAGGCGGCATACACATCCACCACGGTACATCCCATCTGCTCCCCCACAGAGGCAATGGCCGCGTTCAGGCCACGTACACCCACCTCAAACGCCTGAGAAATGCTGCGGGCCCCGGCGCCAATCAGCGGGAATTTGGAGAGCTCCTTGACCAGGTAGCTGTACGGATTGTACTGGTTGGCCAGCACAACCCATACCCCAGGGTTCTCCGCCTGAATCTGCCCCACTACCTGGGTCAGATTGGAGGCGAACTGAGAGAGGGCGGTCTGCTCCTGTTCCGAATTGGAAAAGCCCCGGACCGCTCCCAGCGCAAAGGCCAGCGTAGACGCATCCCCACCCATGAGGGCAGATTTCATCTCCTCCTCTGTGGTGGGTGTGTCCGTATGGTTCTCATCGTACTCCTCCGCCAAATACCCATACAACGCATTGAGCAGGTCATTCCCCCCAACGGTGATGGTAATCACGTCCGCCTGCGCCACCGCCGAGGCCACCTCAGGGTCGCCCAATCTCTCCAGAAGCGTCCCGGACGTCTCCCCGTTCTGGGCCAGAGAGGTGAGAGAAAGGTGGTTCTCATTGGCCACCTGCTGGGTGAATTTCTCTGTCTCGTATTCCAGACCATACCCACTGGAGATACTATCCCCCAAGGCCACATATCGCTCTGCGTGGCTGGCGCCAGCCGCAGCCACAGGCGTTGCGCCCAGCAGCATGGCTCCAATCAGTGCCCCGCTCAGCCAGCTGACCATTCCCCTGCCCTTCCCAACGGTTTGATTCACGGTACCATGTCTCCTTCCTTTTCCCAGCGTCGCAAACGGTCTACGGGCATTGTCTCCCGCTCTCCGCTCATTGTGCGGGATGGTTTGGCTGTTTCCCCTGCAACCTTGCCCTTTTCCTCTGTTTGGCGTATAATATCGTAAAAAGATATTTTGAAGGAGAGGAATTGAACCCTTGGCTACCACCGACAAAACCCAACTGTTTGAATCCACCCCCATCCCCCGGGCCATTGCATCCCTGGCGATTCCCACCGTCATGAGCTCCCTGGTGATGGTTCTGTACAATCTGGCAGACACCTTTTTTGTGGGTATGCTCAACAACCCCGTGGAAAACGCCGCCGTCACCTTGGCAGCTCCCGTTTTGCTGGCCTTCAACGCCGTCAACAACCTCTTCGGCGTGGGCAGCTCCAGCATGATGAGCCGGGCCCTGGGGCGAAAGGACTACGACACCGTATACAAAAGCTCTGCCTTCGGCTTCTACTGTTCCCTGATCTGCGGGGCGCTATTCTCCCTGCTCTATTTTCTCCTGCGAGATCCTCTGCTGGTGGTGTTGGGCGCCGACGCCCATACCACCCAGGGTACCATTGCCTACCTGAACTGGACCACCGGCCTGGGCGCGGTGCCCGCCATCTTAAATGTGGTCATGTCCTATCTGGTGCGTTCCGAGGGCTCCGCCCTCCACGCCAGCATCGGCACCATGAGCGGATGTCTGTTGAACGTCATACTAGACCCCATTTTCATCCTTCCCTGGGGCTTTCACATGGGGGCCTCGGGCGCGGGTCTGGCCACCTGCATCTCCAACTGCGTGGCCTGCCTGTACTTCTTCGTGCTGCTGTGGGTGCGGCGGGGGAACACCTATGTGTGCATCCATCCCAAGCACTTCTCCTTCCGCCCCGACATTGTCAAAGGAGTGTGCGGCGTGGGCATTCCCGCCTCCATCCAGAATCTGCTCAACGTCACCGGCATGACGGTGCTCAACAACTTCACCGCCCCCTTTGGCGCCAATGCCGTGGCCGCCATGGGCATTGCCCAAAAAATCAACATGGTACCCATGTATGTGGCCATGGGCCTGTCCCAGGGTTTGATGCCCCTGGTAAGCTACAACTTTGCCAGCAAAAACTTCCGCCGTATGAAGCACGGCATTCTCTTCACCGGCCAAATCACTGTGATTTTCCTGCTGGTGCTCACCGGCGGGTACTTCCTCTTCAGCCGCAACCTGGTGTCCATGTTCATGAGCACGCCGGAGGTGGTGGAATATGGCGGCACCTTCCTGCGCTCCATGTGTCTGGCCCTCCCCTTCTTTGCCACCGACTTCTTAGCAGTGGGGGTGTTCCAGGCCTGCGGCCTGGGCCGCAACTCTCTGATTTTTGCCATCCTGCGCAAAATCGTGCTGGAAATTCCCGCCCTGTACATTCTCAATCTGCTCTTCCCTCTGTATGGCCTGGCCTGGGCCCAGTTCTGTGCCGAGGTCATCCTGGCGGTGGCAGCCGTGGTCACTTTGGGCCGACTGTTCCGGCGGCTGGAGGATGGGATGCACCACACCGCCTGAGCCGCCTATCTTGACTGCGGATTCCATCTGTGCTACACTATATCTAATCTCATACGCAAAGGGTGAAAGTATGAACAAGTAAACTGTTTCCTGTCATGATTGTATACCAGTATCTGGTCCATGGAGCCATGGGCCTTGGTTTTCGTGACGCGAGGAACAGTTTACTGACCACTCTGTCAGGGGAGAGCAGCTCCCTTTGCACAGGGTTTGCCTTTCGTTGCGTCAGTCTGTCCTCGTGTCATGCGAGGACAGACTTTTTTGTTTGCTGCGAAAGGAGCGATTGACCATGATGCAAGTCAAACATCTCACCATTACCCACAAAAAGGACCTCACGGTCCTGGTGGACGACCTGAGCTTCGTGCTGGGCCCCGGAGACCGGGCCGCCCTCATCGGCGAGGAGGGAAACGGAAAATCCACGGTGCTCAAGCTCCTGTATGACCCCGCCCTGGTGGAGGGCTACGCCGACTGGACGGGGGATGTCATCGACCACGGATGCCGCAAGGGGTATCTGGCCCAGGAGCTGACCCCGGAGGCGTTGGAACTTCCTGTGCTGGACTACTGCCGCTCCACCCCCGCCTTCGAGGACACCGACCCCAGAGAGCTCTCCCGCACCGCCCGGCAGCTGGGGCTGGACGAGGGGCTGTTCTACGATTGGCGGCCCATGTCCACCCTGTCCGGGGGGGAACGGGTGAAGCTGCGCCTGGCCCTGTTGCTGCTGGCCCAGCCCGACCTGCTCCTGCTGGACGAGCCGTCCAATGATCTGGACGTGGACACGGTGGAATGGCTGGAAGATTTTCTCCTCTCCTGCCCCGTCCCCGTCCTCTACGTCTCCCACGACCAGCTGCTGCTCACCCGCACCGCCAACTTGGTCATCCATCTGGAGCGACTACGCCGCCGCACCACCGCCCGGTGCACCGTCTCCAACCTGGACTATGCATCCTATACCACTCAGCGCCAGGCGGCCTTTGCCCAACAGGAGCAGATTTCCCGGAAGGAGCACGCCCAATATCAGGCCAAGCTGGAGACCTACCGGAAGATTCGAGATAAAGTGGACCACCAACAGGCCGCCATCTCCCGGCAGGACCCCCACGGCGGCCGTCTATTGAAGAAAAAGATGCACACGGTTCAGGCCATAGGCCGCCGCTTCCAGCGGGAGGCGAAACAGATGACCCCCATGCCCGAGTGGGAGGAGGCCATTCTAGCCGCCTTTGACCCGGTCAAGGCCGCACTGCCCGCCGGGAAAACGGTGCTGCGCCTGGACCTGCCCCAGCTCACCGCCGGAGATCGGGTGTTGGCCCGCAACCTCCACCTGTGGGTCACCGGCCCGGAGAAAATTGGGATCATAGGCCCCAACGGAGTGGGCAAGTCCACCCTGCTCAAGCTGTTGGCAGACCAGCTCTTGCCCCGGGACGACATTCGGGCGGCCTATATGGCCCAGAACTACTTTGACCAGCTGCCCCGGGGCCAGACCCCGGTGGAGATTCTGGCCCCCTCCGGGCGGAAGGAGGACATCACCCGGGCCCGTACCCTGTTGGGGGCCATGAAGTACCAGGCCCAGGAGATGGACCACCCCGCCGCCTTTCTCAGCGGCGGCCAGTGCGCCAAGCTGCTGTTTCTTGCCATGGTGCTCCGTGGCAGCAATGTCCTCTTGCTGGACGAGCCCACCCGCAACTTCTCTCCCCTCTCCGCCCCGGTGATTCGCAAGGTTCTGGCGGAGTTCCCGGGGGCCATCCTCAGCGTGTCCCATGATCGGCAATACCTCTCCCAGGTATGCCAGCGGGTGCTGAAGCTGACCCCCAACGGGCTGGAGGAGGTGCCCTTGTAAATGGTTGAGGCCCCCGGATGCACACATCCGGGGGCCTCACGGTCTATTTCTTGAAGAGCACAAATTTTAAGTTTCGGTCACACACCGCCAAAAACACCTCTTTGGCCGTGGAGATGTGTCGCTGCTTGAGCTGTTTCTCCAGCCAGGTGCGGTCCAAGCCCATGCGCTTGAGGTTGTCCTCCAGAATGCGCCCGTCCATGATGAGCTCAGTGAATGTGAGCTCCTGGTCCGGGTTCAAGTCCAGGTCCTGGGGCGTCACCGGGCGCTGGGCGGTGACCGGCAGAATGGTGAGCTTGCCGTTGTACTCGAAGATGGCGGTCTGGATGGTGGTGAGATCAAAATACCCCTGCTGGCGGCATAGGACCAAAAATTCACTCAAGTCCAGCCGGGCCTTTTTCATGTTCTCGTAGTACAGTTTTCCGTGATCCAACAAAATGGTGGGGGTGCCGTTGAGATACTTTCGACTTCTGGGAAAGCGGCTGGAGATGAGGCTCAAAGACAGGGTAATGCCCCCATAGATCACCATGGCAAGGAGAGGCTTCCATGGCTCTTCCAGCTCGGTAGCCATTTCGGCGGCAATGGAGCCGATGGTGATGCCGGTGATATAGTCGAAGAAATCCAGCTGAGCGATCTGTTTGTGTCCGATGAGTTTCGCCGACAGAAACAAAACGGCAAAGGACCCCACCGTGGTGAGACAGAGGGTGAGAACAGGCATGGCGTGCGCCTCCTTTTCTGGTATTCTGGCCGAAAATCAACCAATCATTCATTGCGTCGCTTGTTTCATCCCATAGCCATGGTGATGTTGGTGACGAGTAAAAAAGACCATTCCTTTGGGAAAAGATTTCCCAAAGGAATGGTCTGAACTTATGCCAATTTATTTTAATAGAAACTCCCAGAAACGCACACGGGCACCGCATCACCGTCTGGTCCAGGCTTACCACTCCGGTCAGGTCAATGGTTACCGGGGGTCTCCATCGTACACCGCCCGGCTGCCGCCAATGAACTTGGGCCGGGTGCGGGCACACAGCAGCAGCCCTTCTCCGATGTGGTCCAGGCTCAGGCGCACCGGTACCGCCACATCCTTCAGGTGCATCCCGATCAAAGTGCCGCCAATGTCCAGGCCACCGTGGGCCCGGATGTGCTCCACCGCCACCGGGTGTTCAAAGCTGCGCCAGGCGGTGGTGGCAAAGGAGCCCCCCGCCTTGGGCTGGGGCACCACGCACACCGGCTCATAACCATATTTTTCAGCACATTTCTCTTCCACAATCAGCGCCCGGTTCAGGTGCTCACAGCACTGGGCGGCCAGAAAGATGCCGTGTTCCTGCACCACCGGCCACAGCCCTCGGAAGATGGCCTGGGCGGTCTCCAGGCTGGAGGCCTTGCCGATGCGGCCCCCCACCACCTCGGAGGAGGAGCAGCCCACCACCAGAATCTGGCCCGCCTTCATGCCGGACACCTCCAGCAGCTCAGACACCGCCTGTCGGCTCTGGGCCTCAATCTGTTCCAATGTCCACGCCATGGTAATCGCCTCACAAGTTATAGAGTTTGGAGTATTTCTCCGTGAGATAGTCGGTGTACACCGTGGGGTCGAAGTCCCCGCAGGCCTGCTCCACCAGCTCCTTGGGGTCCAGCATCCGGCCATAGCGGTGGATTTTCTCCGTCAGCCAGTGGGTGACCGGCTCCAGGTCTCCCCGGGCCACGCTGCCCCACACGTCCACGTCCTTCTCCATGTTGCGCAGCATCTGGGCGCCGTAGGCGCTGCCCAGGGCATAGGAGGGGAAGTACCCAAAGGAGCCGCCGGACCAGTGGGAGTCCTGGAGACAGCCGTGGGTGTCGTCGGGCACATCCACCCCCAGATACTCCTTGTACAGTCGGTTCCATTCCGCAGGCACGTCCTTGACCTCCAGGGTTCCGCCGATGAGGCGCTTTTCCATCTCGTAGCGCACCATCACGTGAAGGCAATACGTGAGCTCGTCGGCCTCGGTGCGGATGAGAGAGGGCTGTGCCTTGTTCACCGCCCGGTACATCTGCTCCGCCGTCACGTCCCCCAGTTGCTGGGGGAAGAACTCCTGCATCTTGGGGAAGATGGCCTGAACAAAGGGAAGGGAGCGGCCAATGAGGTTTTCATAGAACCGGGACTGGCTCTCGTGGATGCCCATGGAGGCCCCGCCCGTCAGGCAGGTATAGTCGTATTCCGGGTTTACATCCAGCTCATACCGGGCGTGTCCCCCCTCATGGATGACGGAGTACATGGAGCTGGCCACGTCGTCCTCCAAATAGTGGGTGGTGATGCGCAGGTCCTGAGAGTTGAAGCCCAGGGTGAAGGGGTGCTCGGTCTCCCCGATGGCGCAGTGAGCCCGATCCAGTCCCATGACCTCCATGAGGTAGTCGGAGAACTTGCGCTGATCCTCCACGGGGTAGCGGCGGTGGAGGAAGCTCACGTCCGGCTGTTCCTTCTCCCCAATGGCATGGATGATAGGCACCAGCTTGTCCCGCACGGTGGCGAAGAACTTGTCCAGTTCTGCCATGGTGATTCCCCGCTCATACTCGTTGAGCAGGGCGTCATAGGGGGCCTTGTCAGGGTCGTAATACCCGGCAAACCGGCGGTTGTACGCCACCAGCTTCTCCAGCACTGGGGCAAAGAGGGGGAAGTCGTTGGTCTCCTTGGCCCGGTGCCACACATCGCTGGCCTCGTTGACCAGCATGGCGTACTCCATATACTCCTGGGCAGGGATGCGGGTGAGCTGGCGGTACTCCCGGCTCAGCAGCTCCACCTGGCGGCGCTGCTCTGGGGTGAGCTGGTCGGTATTGGCAGACAGCACCTCCAGCATCTCCCCCACCTTGGGGTCGGACAGGGTCTTGTGCTGCTCCCCGGCCAGAATGCCCAGGGCCACGCCGCGGCCCGCCGCAGTGTCCCGGGGGGCCACGGTGACCCCATCTAAGTACAGAGATGCCTGGGCCGTGGTGTAGGCATAGAGCTTCTTTTGCAGCCCATCCAATTCATTGAGAGCCTGTTGAACGTCCATGTTTATCCTTCCTTTCGTGTATGCCCCCCAGAGACTTCTGGGGGGCATGGATCATACTAGATGTGCAGTTGTGCGTGGCAGTCCTCCACCAATCGCCGGGCCACTTCCAGCCCCCTGGGAGACAGGCCGCCGTCCAAAATAAGGATCTCACCCCGCCACAGGCCGGTGCGTCTCAGCCAGTGCAGTGCCTTGACCCCCTGCTCCAACCCCTCCCCATCCCCTACTCCCGTCACCGACACGGTGAGGGCCAGAGGGATGGGCAGCAGCAGACGCCCCAGGCCCAACCAGCAGAGGCAGAGGAGCCCCAGCGCAGCCAGAAGGCCCACGCCGGTCATGGCCAGATAGAATTCCACCGATCACCACCACCTTTGGGTCATTCTATGTTCCCCAGGCAGCAGCGGTCACCACGTGTTCTCTCAAAAGAAGCTTTTCACTCCATAGGAGAGAATGCTGATAATCAGCCCCGCGGACAGCACGCCCCCGGCGATGGAGGGCAGGGCCTTCTTCAGGCGCATATCCAGGAAGGCTGCCACCAGCGCACCGGTCCAGGCGCCGGTGCCGGGCAGCGGGATGGCCACAAAAATGGCCAGCCCCAGATACTGATACTTCATCACCGAGGCGCTTTTCAGGTGGGCCTTTTCCTCCATGCGGTCCACCAGACTGTTGAGCCGGGGCATATGCTGGCGCATGAAGAGAAAGATCCGCCGAATATACACCACAATAAAGGGCACCGGCAGAAGGTTTCCCAGGACAGCCGCCAAATAGGCCGCCCACACGGGCAGGCCCGCCGCCACGCCGAAGGGGATCCCCCCGCGCAGTTCGATCACCGGCACCATGGACACCAGCAGGGTGAGCAGAAACTCCCCGTTCAGATCGTGGGTGAGCCATTGCATCAAATCCATCAGATATTCTCCTTATTTCTCTAAAATCTTTTTGAGATATTGTCCCGTATAGCTCTCCGGGCACTGGGCCACCTGTTCCGGGGTGCCGGCACACACCACCGTGCCGCCTCCTGCGCCCCCCTCGGGGCCCAGGTCGATGAGGTAGTCGGCGGTCTTGATGACATCCAGATTGTGCTCAATGACCACCACCGTGTTGCCCGCATCCACCAGCCGCTGGAGTACCTCCACCAGCTGGTGCACATCGGCGGTGTGCAGGCCCGTGGTAGGCTCGTCAAGAATATAGATGGTGGACCCGGTGGAGCGCTTGGCCAGCTCGGTGGCCAGCTTCACCCGCTGGGCCTCGCCGCCGGACAGCGTGGTGGAGGGTTGACCCAGCTTCACATAGCCCAGGCCCACATCCATGAGGGTCTGCAATTTGGTCTTGAGCCGTGGCAGGTTCTCGAAGAAGTCCAGGGCCTCTTCCACCGTCATCTCCAGCACCTCGTGGATGTTCTTTCCCTTGTAGCGCACCTCCAGGGTTTCCCGGTTGTACCGCTTACCCTTACACACCTCACAGGGGACATAAATATCCGGCAAGAAGTGCATCTCAATTTTCAAAAGGCCATCTCCGGCGCAGGCCTCACACCGGCCGCCCCGCACGTTGAAGGAGAACCGGCCCGGCCCGTAGCCCCGGCTCTTGGCGTCGGGGGTAGAGGCAAACAGGTCCCGGATGTCTCCGAACAGCCCCGTGTAGGTGGCGGGGTTGGAGCGCGGGGTGCGCCCAATGGGGGACTGGTCAATGTCGATGACCTTGTCCAGGTACTCGATGCCCTCCATGCCGTCGTGCTTGCCCGGCCGGGCCTTGGTGCGGTTGAGCTCCGCCCCCAGCCGCTTGTACAAAATCTCGTTGACCAGAGAGGACTTGCCCGACCCGGACACCCCGGTGACGGCGATAAACGTCCCCAGGGGGAAGTCCACGTCGATGTGGCGCAGGTTGTGCTCCGAGGCCCCCAGCACCCGCAGCACCTTCCCGTTGCCCTCCCGCCGGTGTTCGGGCACGGGCACCTTCTTCCGGCCGGACAGATAGTCTCCTGTGATGGATCCGGGGGTGTTCATCACCTCTTCGGCGGTGCCGCAGGCCACCACCTGGCCACCGTGGACCCCCGCGCCGGGGCCGATGTCGATGATATAGTCGGCTGCCCGCATGGTGTCCTCGTCGTGCTCCACCACAATGAGGGTATTGCCCAAGTCCCGCAGGTGCTTGAGGGTACCCAGCAGCAGGTCGTTGTCCCGCTGGTGCAGGCCAATGGAGGGCTCGTCCAGGATATACAGCACCCCCATCAGGGAGGAGCCGATCTGGGTGGCCAGGCGGATGCGCTGGCTCTCGCCGCCGGACAGAGTGCCCGCCTGGCGGCTGAGGGTCAGGTATTGCAGCCCCACGCTCCTCAAAAAGCCCAGCCGCTCTCGAATTTCACGCAGAATGCGGTCTGCAATCATCATCTGGGTGTCGGTGAGGGTGATGGTGTCCAGGAAGGCCAGGGCCTCATCCACCGGCATCTCACAGAACTGGTGGATGGAGATGCCACCCACCGTCACCGCCAGGGACTCGGGCCGCAGCCGCTTGCCGTGGCAGTCGGGACAGGGGCACTCGCTCATGCACTCCTCAATCTCCCGCTTCATGGCGTCCGACTGGGTCTCCCGGTACCGGCGCTCCAGGTTGTTGACGATCCCCTCAAAGGGCTGGTACAGAACGCCCTTTCCTCGGGGCTGGTCATAGTGGATGGTGAGCTTCTCCCCCTTTGTGCCGTACAGGATGATGCCCAGCACCTCGGGGGTGAGCTTGTCCATGGGGTCGGTGAGGTTGAAGTTGTATTTGGCCGCCAGCGCCTCAAAGTACATCCGGGAAATGCCGTCAGACTTGATGTTGTTCCACCCGGAGGCGGTGATGGCCCCCTCCAAAATGGACAGGCTGCGGTTGGGGATAATCAAATCAGGGTCCACCTTCAGCTGTGCCCCCAGGCCCGTACAGGTGGGACAGGCGCCGAAGGGGTTATTGAAGGAGAACATCCGGGGGGTGAGCTCCTCAATGGAGATGCCGCAGTCCTCACAGGCGTAGTTCTGGGAGAAGAGCAGATCCTCATCGGTTTCCACCAGGTTGACGATCACGACGCCCCCGGACAGGGCAGTGGCGGTCTCCACCGAGTCGGTGAGGCGGCGGGTGATGTCCTCCCGGATGACCAGGCGGTCCACCACGATCTCAATGTTGTGTTTTTTGTTCTTCTCCAGTTTGATCTCCTCGGACAGGTCGTAGAGGGCGCCGTCAATGCGCACCCGGACGTAGCCGGAGCGGCGGGCGTCCTCCAGCACCTTGGCGTGCTCCCCCTTCTTGCCCCGAATGACGGGGGCCAGCACCTGGATGCGGGTGGCCTGGGGCAGCGCCAGCACCTGGTCGATGATCTGGTCGATGGTCTGCTGGTGGATCTCCTTGCCGCACTTGGGACAGTGGGGGGTGCCCACCCGGGCCCAGAGCAGACGCAGGTAGTCATAGATCTCCGTCACCGTGCCCACGGTGGAGCGGGGGTTTTTGGAGGTGGTCTTTTGGTCAATGGAGATGGCCGGGGACAGTCCCTCAATGTAGTCCACATCCGGCTTCTCCATCTGGCCCAGGAACATCCGGGCGTAGGAGGACAGGGACTCCACATAGCGGCGCTGTCCCTCGGCGTACAGCGTCTCAAAGGCCAGGGAGGACTTTCCCGAGCCGGACAGGCCGGTGAGCACCACCAGCTTGTCCCGCGGAATTTCCACATCAATGTTCTTCAGGTTGTTCTCTCTGGCGCCCTTAATCAGAATATGGTCGATCATGTTGGGTCTCCTTCAAGTCTCAGTCAGTGTTCAGCAGCCAAATTCCTTTGCCACGTCGCGCAGCATCTCCCGGATGGGCAGCTCGTAGGGGCAGCGGCTCTCGCAGGCGCCGCACCCCACGCACTCCCCTGCATGGTGGGCCAGGGCCTGGTATCGGCTCACAGCCCAGTCGCCCAGGCCGTAGCGCCGGGCGTAGTTGGCCATGAGGAACTGGGAGGGGATGTCAATGCCCACGGTGCAGGGGGCGCAGTAGCCGCAGCGGCGGCAGAAGCGGGTGCCCAGCTCATGGCGGATGGCCTGGCACTGCTCCAGCTCCTCCTGGGTCAGAGGGGCGGACAGGTCCACCTGGGCATTGCGCTGCACCTCTTCCACACTGCCCATGCCGGGGATGGCCACGTCAATGACCCCGGAGGCGGCAATGAAGCGCAGAGCCAAGTTCCAGTCGTCCAGGTTGCCCCCCGCCATGGGCTTCATGGCGATGGTGCCGATGCCCTTCTCCCGGGCCAGGGCCAGCACCTCCTGACCCTGCATCTCCACGATGTTGTAGGGGAACATCACCGTCTCGATCTGATGGGCGTGCTCCTCCACCAGCAGGCGCAGAGCGTCCAGGGAGTGGGCGGTGGCCCCGATGTGGCCGATCTTTCCCGCCGCCTGGGCCTCGGCCAGGGCACGGTAGGCCCCGTCGGGGCCAAAGACCTGGTCAAAGTCCTTCAAAGGCAGGTTGTGAATTTGGTACACATCGATGTAGTCGGTTTGCAGGTTGCCCAGGCTGATGTCGATGTCCCGGGCCATGGCCTCATAGCTGCGGGCCATGGACTTGGTGGCCAGGATGAACTTCTCCCGCCGTCCCTTCAGGGCATTGCCCAGATATTCCTCCGAGACCGTATAGCCCCGGGCCGTGTCCATATAGTTGATGCCGTACTTCTCCAGCTCGTCCACCACCGCCATGGTGTTGGCCGCGTCGGAGCGCTGGATGGGAATACCGCCAAAGGAGATGGCGGACACCTTCAGCCCGGTGTTTCCCAATGTTACCATGTTCATATTTCTTCTCCTCTATTCATCCACAATCACATCGGCGGCCGTGGCTCCCACCAAATTCATCAAGTCCTGGGGTGCCACCTCCACCTGAAATCCAATTTTCCCGGCGGACACATAGAGGGCGTCCTGCTCCAGACAGCTTTCATGAAACACGGTGGGGAATTGCTTTTTCATCCCCACCGGAGAACAGCCGCCGTGGACATATCCGGTGAGGGGCAGCAGTTCCTTACTGGGCAGCATGGCCACCGATTTCTCCCCCACCGCCCGGGCCGCCTTTTTCAGGTCCAGCGTGGCGGCCACCGGAATGTCAAACACATAGTATCCCCCGGAGACCCCACGGGTCACCAGAGTTTTGAACACGCAGGCCGGGTCCTGGCCCATACTTTGCGCCACGCTCACCCCATCGGGAGCAGTCTCCCCGTCGTGGGGATAGGTGTGGCCCTGATAGGGCACCTTCTTCTGCTCCAGAACCCGCATCACGTTGGTTTTTTCCTCTTTTTTCTTTGCCATGGTATATCAGTCCTTCTCTTTGAGACGAATGATCTGGTCTCTCCCCAGACGGCCAGCCGTCCGGGGACCCCATTGATTTTTATGCGCAGGCGGAGTGAATCCGCCTTTGCGCCAAGGTTTTGCCCTGCAAAACACTTGTACGCGCCACCCGGCGCGGCCCGCTTTGCGGGCTGGAAAGAGGCGGCTTATCAATCTTTCTCCTTGAGGCGAATGATTTGGTCTCTTAATTGCGCAGCCAGCTCGAACTCCAACATCTTCGCCGCCTCTTTCATTTCCTTCTCCAGGCGGGCGATGGTGGCCTTGCGCTCCGCATCCGTCATCTTCTTGGCCCCCTTGGACGTCTCCTCCACCTCCTGGGCCACGCTCACCAGCTCCCGCACCGACTTGTGCACCGTCTTGGGCACAATGCCGTGGGCCTGGTTGAAGGCGTCCTGAATGGAGCGGCGCCGCTCCGTCTCCCCGATGGCCCGGGCCATGGAGGGGGTCACCGCATCCGCATACATGATGACCCGGCCCTGGGCGTTTCGGGCGGCACGGCCGATGGTCTGGATGAGGGCGGTCTCGGAGCGCAAAAAGCCCTCCTTGTCCGCGTCCAGAATGGCCACCAGAGACACCTCCGGCAGGTCCAGGCCCTCCCGCAGCAGGTTGATGCCCACCAGCACGTCGAACTTCCCCAGGCGCAGGTCCCGCACGATCTCCATACGCTCCATGGTGTCGATGTCGTGGTGCATATACCGCACCCGGATGCCGGCATTTTTCAGGTAGTCGGTGAGACTCTCCGCCATTTTCTTGGTCAGAGTGGTCACCAGCACCCGCTCGTCCCGCTGGGTGCGCTGGTTGATCTCACCGATCAGATCGTCCATCTGCCCTTCGATGGGCCGCACCTCCACCAGGGGGTCCAGCAGGCCGGTGGGCCGGATCACCTGCTCCACCACCTGGCCCGACCGGGTGCGCTCATACTCGCCGGGGGTGGCGGAGACGTACACCACCTGGTTGAGCCGCTTTTCAAACTCGTCAAACTTCAAGGGGCGGTTGTCATAGGCGCAGGGCAGCCGGAAGCCGTAGTCCACCAGAGAGGTCTTTCGGGCCCGGTCCCCGTTGTACATGGCCCGCACCTGGGGCAGGGTCACATGGCTCTCGTCGATGAAGAGCACAAAATCCTTGGGAAAGTAGTCCAACAGGGTGTGGGGCGGGGAGCCCACGGGACGGCCCTCAATGACCCGGGAGTAGTTCTCGATCCCGGAGCAGTAGCCGATCTCCTGCATCATCTCAATGTCGTACATGGTGCGCTGTTTGATGCGCTGGGCCTCAATGAGCTTCCCTTCCGCCTCAAACTGGGCCACCCGCTCCTCCAGCTCCTTGTAAATTTCCTGGATGGCGGCGTCCATCTTTTCCTTGGGGGTGACATAGTGGGTGGCCGGCCACACGGGGATGTTGCTCAGCCGCCGGATCACCGTCCCGGTCAGGGCGTTGACCTCGCTGATGCGGTCAATCTCATCCCCGAAAAACTCCACCCGCAGGGCGGTGTCCTTCCAGTAGGCGGGCCAGATCTCCACCGTGTCCCCCCGTACCCGGAACATATTGCGCTCAAAGGCAATGTCGTTGCGCTCGTAGCGGATGGCCACCAGCCGTTTGAGCAGTTCCGGAATGGGGATCTCCATCCCCACCCGCAGGGAGACCATCATGCTGGCAAAGTCCTCCGGCTCACCCAGGCCGTAAATGCAGGACACCGAGGACACCACGATCACGTCCCGCCGCTCCAGCAGAGAGGCGGTGGCGGACAGGCGCAGGCGGTCAATTTCCTCATTGATGGCGGAGTCCTTCTCAATGAAGGTGTCTGTGTGGGGAATGTAGGCCTCGGGCTGGTAGTAGTCGTAGTAGGAGACGAAGTATTCCACCGCGTTGTTGGGGAAAAACTCCTTGAACTCCGCGCACAGCTGGGCGGCCAAAATCTTGTTATGGGCCAGCACCAGGGTGGGCCGCTGTACCGCCTCGATGACCTTGGCCATGGTAAAGGTCTTGCCTGATCCGGTGACGCCCAGCAGGGTCTGCTCGTCCAGGCCATTTTCGATGCCCTGGGCCAGGGCGGCAATGGCCTGGGGCTGATCCCCGCTGGGGGTGTAATCCGATACCACTTGAAAGCGCTGCATGGAATACCTCCCTTCCGTGTTGTTTCGTGTCAAATGCTCAGGTAGCCGGACTCCCGCATGGACACCATCTCGTCCTCAGCGATGACAAAATGATCCACCAGGCACACCCCCACCTGGTTGAGCAGCTGGGACAGGTGCCGGGTGGTCTGGACATCCTGGGCAGAGCACAGGGCGATGCCGGAGACATGGTTGTGGGCCAGGGCCACCCGGGTGGCGCCGCAGGCCAGGGCCGCCTCCACCACCTGCCGCCCGGTGACGTCCACCCGGTCGGGGACGCCCTCCCCCAGCTTGCGGCAGGTGATGAGCTTTTGCTTGCTGTCCATACACACCAGGTACACCATCTCGTTGCGGGCCCCAAAGAACAGCGGCATGAGCAGATCCTTGAACTGCCAGCTGTCGGTGAGCTGGCCGGAAAAGCTGGAGCGCTCCTCCAGATACCGCCCGGCCAGCGCAGGCATCAGGTGGATGAGGGTGGCGGTGTTCTCCCCCACCCCCTTCACCCCCATCAGCTGTTCCCGGGTGGCAGTGAACACCCCGGCCAGGGAGCCGAACTGCTCCACCAGGGCGTGGGCCAGAGGGTTCACATCCCCCTGGGGTATGGAAAAAAAGAGCAACAGCTCCAAGGCCCGATGGTCTGGCATTCCTGCCAGACCACGGGCCATAAATTCCGCTTTCACCCGCTGACGGTGCCCTTGGTGCACCCCGCCGGGTTTCTTTTTTTCTGGGCTGTCTGCCACGCCGCTCAGTCCTTGGCCCCGTAGGTGGCCAGGTACTCCTCCATGCGCTCCAGCATGGCGTCGTCAATGTACACCTTGCCGTCCACCGGCTTGTTGTGCAGACACTCCATCACATCCCGGATGGTGACAATGGGATAGACCTGAATGCCGTAGTCCTCCCGCAGCTCGTCCAGGGTGGTGCAGTCCCGGGTGCCCCGCTCCATGCGGTCCACCGAGACAAACAGGGCGTCGATGTGCACATCCGCCACGTGCTTGAACAGCTCGATGGACTCGCGCACGGCAGTGCCGGCAGTGACCACGTCCTCAATGATGGCGATGTGGTCCCCGTCCTGGGGCTTGTACCCCACCATGGAACCGCCCTCGCCGTGGTCCTTGGCCTCCTTGCGATTGAAGCAGTAGGGCAGGTCCCGCCCATAGTTGCGGTACAGGGAGGCTGCGGCGGTGACGGCCAGCGGAATGCCCTTGTAGGCGGGGCCGAAGAGGGCGGTGATGCCCTGGGGCATATGCTCCTGGATGCAGGCGGCGTAGTAGTCGCCCAGCCGGGCGGCCTGGGCGCCGGTCTTATAGTTGCCGGTGTTGACGAAATAGGGAGTCTTACGGCCGGACTTGGTGACAAAATCTCCGAAGGTAAGCACTCCGGAGCGCACCATAAAGTGAATGAATTCCTCACGATAATTCATGTTTCATACATCCTTTCCGCAGTTCAATCTTTAATCGATGTATTATACCATTTTTCCCCCATTCTCACAAGGGATTGTCCTATTTTTTCCCTGTGTGACAAGCCAAATTTTGCCCCCTGTCAGCCGTGGTTTTTTGCCCTTTCATAGACCGCCGCCACCCGGGCCATGCGGTCTTTGAACTCCTCCACTGCCCAGGCGGGCGAGAGCACCTCCACCTGCTCTCCCAACCCAAACAGCCAGCCCCAAAAGGGCGGGCTTACCACCAGCTCCAGGGTCACGGTGAAGTGGTCCTCATCCTGGGGCACCAGCATGATGTCCTGGCCGAACCGGTCCAGAAACACCCCCGCCAGAGATGCCTCACAGCACAGGCGAAGCTGACAGGGACGCCCGGCATACATTCCGAAGTGACGGCGGGTATACCCCTCCGGGTCCCAGCCTCCCCGCTCCCTGCCCCGCTCTGGGGTGAGTTGAATGCCCTCCATCTTGTCCACCCGGTAGTGGCGCACATCCTCCCGGATGTGATCCCACCCGGCCAGATAGTAGTTCTCGTTGTCCCAGATCAGCCCGTAGGGGGTCACCCGGTACAGGCTGCCCTCCCGGCGGTACACCCGCTCCTTGGCCATATTCACCTCGAAATAGCGGAAGGTGATCACCCGGTTGGCCGCGATGGCCCCGTGGAGCCGGTCTACATTGTAGAAAATACTCTCATTCATGGTCTTAATGCGCCGGTCCACATACACCTGCCGCTGGAGCTGCCGGGCTTGGTGCTCCGAGGCCAGGGACTCCAGCTTGCGGATCAGGGCGTTGCTCTTTCTCTGGGTGAGAAACCGGCTGGACTGCACCGCATCCACCAGCAGCTTCAGCTCCGCCAGCTCAAACTCCCGCTGCCCCACAAACCAGCCACCCCCCGCTCCCCGGCGGGCCTGCACATCCAGCCCCAGCTGTCGAAGCTGCTCCATGTCGTCGTAGATGCTCTTTCGCTCCGCAGGCGCATCCCACCGCTCCAGCTCCTCCTGAAGCTGGCCCAGCGTCACCGGATGCTCCTCATCGCTGTGCTTGAGGAGAAACCGGGCCAACACCAGCAGCTTTCTCTTTTGATTGCCTCTCTTTGGCATAGTCTTCCCTCCTTGTCAAAGGTAGTATACCAGAAGATAAGTCCAATTTATAGGACTTTATGCGAAAGGGGAGCCGGAATCCTCCGGCTCCCCTGGGGTAGTTTCCTATTCGATTTCCCGGGAAATGTGGGCTGTGGGTTCAGCCCTGGCGCAGCGCGTCCTCCACCTGCTGGAGCTGGGCCACCGTGTTGACCCCCAGCATCTCCAGGGGAGAACAGGTGTCGCACAGGGCCACCTTACCCCCCGCCTTGGCAATGAGGGCGGGCACATCGGTGAGGTAATACTCTCCCTGGGCGTTGTCCGTGGTGAGCTGATCCAGGCACTCCAGCAGCTCCCGTACCCGGAACACGTAGGTGGCGGTGTTCACCTCGGTGATGGCCGCCTGCTCCGGGGTGCAGTCCTTGGCCTCCACAATGGCGGCAAAGTGCCCCGTCTCATCCCGGACAATGCGGCCGTAGTTGTCCCCGTCCTCCAGATGGGCGGAGAGCATGGTGCAGGCACAGCCGCTGTCCAGATGGGTGCGGATCAGCGCCTGGTAGGTCTCCCGGCGCATGAGGGGCATATCGCCGCAGCAGACCAGCACATGGCTGTCCGGGTCGGTGAGCAGCGGGGCGGCATCGCGCACAGCGCCGCCGGTGCCGTTGAGCACCTTCTGCTCCACACTGGGATAGTCAGGGAAGCGGGAGCGCACCTTGTCCCCCATCCAGCCCACCACCAGGATGGTGTCCTCCCGGGGAAGGAAGTCCAGGGCCTTGAGCACATAGTGCAGCAGCGGCTTCCCGTCCGCCTCTCGCAGCACCTTGGGCAGGTCAATGCCCTCGGTTTGCAGGCGGCTGCCCTTCCCTGCCGCCAAAACCACCGCTTGAACCTTATGTTCCATTCGTTTTCGATCCTTTCTTCTCTTATACTCCCGCCAGAGCCTGCTCCACGTCGGCAATCAGATCGTCCAAATCCTCGATGCCCACAGAGAGGCGGATGAGGTCGGGGGACACCCCTGCGGCCACCAGTTCCTCGTCGTTCATCTGGCGATGGGTGGAGGAGGCAGGGTGGAGCACACAGGTCTTGGCGTCGGCCACATGGGTGGCGATGGAGGCCAGCTTCAGCCCCGCCATGAACCGCTCGGCGGCGGCACGCCCGCCCTTGACGCCAAAGGAGACCACGCCACAGCTGCCGTGGGGCAGATACTTCTGGCCCAGTTCATAGTAGGGGTCACCGGGCAGGCCCACATAGCGCACCCAGGCCACCTTTTCATGGTTGGACAGGTACTCGGCCATCCCCTGTGCGTTGGCGCAGTGCTTTGCCATGCGCAGAGGCAGTGTCTCCATCCCCATCCCCAGCAGGTAGGAGTTCATGGGGGCGGGGGTGGCGCCCAGGTCCCGCATCAGCTGCACCACGCACTTGGTGATGTAGGCGCCCCCCTGGCCGAAGGCCTGGGTATACACCAGCCCATGGTAGCTCTCGTCGGGGGTGGTGAGGCCGGGGAACTTGTCCGCATGGGCCGCCCAGTTGAAGTTGCCCGAGTCCACAATGGCGCCGCCCACGGCGTTGGCGTGGCCGTCCAGGTACTTGGTGGTGGAGTGGGTGACGATGTCGGCTCCGAACTCAAAGGGGCGGCAGTTGGCAGGGGTGGCAAAGGTGTTGTCCACAATGAGAGGCACCCCATTTTTGTGGGCCGCCCGGGCAAACTTCTCAATGTCCAGCACCACCAGAGAGGGGTTTGCGATGGTCTCGCCGAACACCGCCTTGGTGTTGGGGCGGAAGGCGGCCTGGAGCTCCTCCTCCGAGCAGTCCGGGTCCACAAAGGTGAAGTCGATGCCCATGCGCTTCATGGTCACCGCAAACAGGTTGTAGGTGCCGCCGTAGATGGTGGCGGAGGACACCACATGGTCCCCGGCAGAGGCGATGTTGAACACAGAGAAGAAGGAGGCAGCCTGTCCAGAGGAGAGGAGCATGGCGGCGCTGCCCCCCTCCAGCTCACACAGCCGGGCGGCCACAGCGTCGCTGGTAGGGTTTTGCAGCCGGGTGTAGAAGTACCCGGAGGCCTGGAGATCAAACAGCTTTCCCATGTCCTCGCTGGTCTCATAACGGAACGTGGTGGACTGAATGATGGGGATGTTGCGGGGCTCCCCGTTTCCGGGGCGGTATCCGGCGTGGAGACAGCTGGTGTCAAATTTCATGGGAACGCTTCCTTTCCAAACAGTGAGGTAATCTTTGTTATACTAGCATAGTAAAGTAACCCTGTCAACTCAGGTGGGGCCCGGAGAGGTCTGTTCCGACGGGTCGGGCCGGTTCACCGGCACATCCCCATACCACTCCAGGAGCTGACCCTCCACCAAAATCTGGACCTGCTCCACATTTTCCATGCTGCACAGAGTGTTCACCAGGGAGTCAATGACCATCTGCTGCTCCCACTCCTCCTGGGGGATCTGCTCTAAGAATACACCGGACAGATCCACGTAGCACACCTTGCCCTCCAGACGGGCGGAGAGCACCTTCAGGTCCGCAGGCAGGACCGGCTCCAGACCTTCATCCTGGGGCCCGGCGATCAGCGCCTCCAGCACCACTTGGGCCACCGAGTCGCTCTCAGTCAGCCGAAAGACCCGGAACTCAAAGCCCAGCTCCCGGCTGTCACTCCGGCGGAAGTGCAGCGCTGCTGTCACCTCCACCGGCTCCTCCTCCGCCCCGGTGAACATCACGTCCTGGGCGGTGAATACCTGCCGGTCCCGATAGGGCAGCTGGCTGCCGTTGGCGGTGATGCACACCTCGTCCACCCCCTCCAGCTGGGTGAGGGTGAGGGTGATGCAGTAGTCGGCCAGGGTCAGCTCAATACCCACCAGGTCGGCGTACGGCCAGGAGAGGTCCACGGTGACCCGCTTTCCCTCCTGCTTGAACTGCTGAAGATTGGTCCCCTCCGGGAAGGGAGAGATGAGGCCGCTTCCCTCGTCGGGCCCGGAGAGCAGCGCCTCCATCAGCGCCGGAACCGTCATCTCGCCCGTGTACGGCGTGGCCTCCAGGGCGGTGGTGGCATTGTCCCAGTGGGCCAGGTCAGCGGTGTACCACAGGCTGGCCCCACCCTCATTCCGGCGGGAGGAACAGCCGCTCAGTCCGACCATCACGGCCAAGGCCAGGGCAAACGCCCACAGATTGCGCTTATGCAAGGTCGTCTCCCCCTTCCTCCAGCCGCGGCAGTGTGGCGGTAAATTGAGCGCCCACTCCATCCGGCCCCCGCTGGGCAGTGATGTCTCCGCCGTGGAGCCGGGCAGTGTCCCGGGCAATGGACAGACCCAGGCCGGTGCCGCCAGCCTGGCGGGACCGGGCCTTGTCCACCCGGTAGAAGCGGTCGAACAGCCGGGGCAGATCCTCCTCGGGAATGCCCACCCCGGTGTCCCGCACCGTCAGGGCCACCTGGTGTTCCTGCTGCTCCACCGTCACATCCACCCTTCCCCCGGGCAGATTGTACTTCACTGCATTTTCCATGAGGTTGAAGGCCACCTGGTACAGGTCGTCCTCGGTGGCCAGCACCAGGCATCCAGGCTGGATGTGATACACCAGCTCCACCTGGGCCGACTGGGCCAGAGGCTGGAGCATATGCCCCACCTTTTCCACCAGCTGACCCACATCCACCGCCACCCGCTCCCGCTGGGGATTGGAGTCCAGCCTGGACAGGGTGAGCAGGCGCTGGCTGATGCGGGTGAGCCGATCCGCCTCCTCCCCGATGTCCGAGACGAACTCCCGCACCGTCACCATATCCACCGAGTCATTTTGCAGGATGGAGTCGGCCAGCAGCCGGATGGAGGCCAGCGGGGTCTTCAGCTCGTGGGAGGCATCGGAGACAAACCGGCGCCGCACCTCCTCAATGGTCTGGAGTCGATCGGTGAGCTCGTTGAACTCCATGGCCAGCTGGGCCATCTCGTCCTTGCCCTGCACCGCCACCCGGTGGCTGTACTCGCCCTCCCGCACCGAGCGGATGCCGCCCAGCAGCCGGGCGGTGTTGCGGGTCAGGGCCTTGGACAGGATGAGGGAGGCGGCCAGGGCCACCACACAGATGATGATGGAAATATAGCGCAGATTGGACTGGATGGATAAGAGCACCTCCGCCTGCTCGGTGTCGTATTCATAGAGGTATACCGCCCCCAGGGTGACGCCCCGGTATACCGCCGGTACTGCCACACGGGTGCGAAACGCCCCCTGACGGTATTCCGAGCGGCACACATCCTCTCCCCGCAGCGCCGCCACCACCTCCGCGATGATGGCGTAGTTCCCGGTGCGCTTGTCCAGGGTGGAGCTGTCATAGAGGATGAGACCGGACTCGTCGGTGACCAGCACCCGAGTCCCCTGCATATCGTCCAGCAGCTCCATGGCCTGGGTCACGCCGTCCTCCGTCAGGGTCTCGGACACGGCCAAGGCGCTGCCGATGGCCAGCGCCTGCCGCTTCAAGGACGCCTCTTTGGCGGAAAACACCACATTTTGCGCCATGAGCAGCGGATAGGTGTTGAGCACCAGCACAATGGCCACCACCAGCAGCAGATAGGTGAGAACATATTTGACCTGGATGCTGTAAAAGAAGGGGACCTCCCCTGCCTTGCGCACCAGGCTCTCATGGCGGGCCCTCTGCCGCCACCGTTTCCACAGCTTTCTCATGGGGTCTCACTGCTCAGGTAGTAGCCCACCCCCCACTTGGTGAGGATGTGGGTGGGGCTGGCGGGGTTGGGCTCCAACTTCTCCCGCAGCCGGCGGATGTGCACGTCCACCGTGCGAAATTCCCCCACATATTCATATCCCCACACCAGGTTGAGCAGGTTTTCCCGGCTGTACACCCGCCCAGGGTTGCGCATCAGCAGTTCCATGAGGTCGAACTCCTTGGCGGTGAGCTCCACGGCCTGCCCGTCCCGGCGGGCCACCCTCTGGTCCAGATCCAGGGCAATGGCCCCGTGTACCAGGCAATTCTTCCCTTTTTTCTGCTGGGCAGACGCCCCCGCCCGGCGCAGCAGCGCCCGGATGCGGGCCTTGACCTCCAAAATGTTGAAGGGCTTGGTGATATAGTCGTCTGCCCCGCACTCAAAGCCAATGATTTTGTCCGCATCCTCCCCCTTGGCGGTGAGCATGATGATGGGCACATTGGAAAACTCCCGAATCTTCATACACGCCTGTAAGCCGTCAATTTTCGGCATCATCAGATCCAGGATGATCAGGTCGAACCGCCCTGTGCGGGCCAGCTCCACCGCCTCCTCCCCGTCACTTCCGGTCTCCACCTGATACCCTTCATTTTCCAAGTTAAATTTGATCCCCTTGACCAGCAGACGCTCGTCGTCCACCACAAGTATGTTGGGCATGGATCGTTCCCTCCCTGTTATACGCAGATTTTGTCCAACAGTTTCTCCACCGTGGTCTGGCTGATGCCCGGCACCTGGATCAAGTGCTCGGGATAGGCAAAATATCCGTGGATCTCCCGGTATCGCACAATGGCTTGGGCCCGAGTGGGCCCGATGCCCGGCAGCTGTTCCAGCTGTTCCTGACTGGCCAGATTGATATTTACCTTACCCCGATCCAGCACAGAGACCTCTGTCCCGACCTGAGGTGCGGGACGCGGCTCCAGGGGTTCCATGCCCCCCTGCCGTACCAGCCAAATGGTCAGGGTGACCAGGAGCATCCCACACAGCACCGCCCCCATGGCCCGGCCCCCGCTTCGCATCCCGTCCCCCCCTTTTTTTTACACCGCGAAAGTTGCGTTTTTCTGTGGAGTCTGATATAGTAGTGAGTGACACAGCAACGGGTCTTTCCGCCCATCGCCGTACATACATCTACACTATAACACAATCAACGGGAGAATCCTATGAAAAAATATTTGCGCCGTGTTGCGGCTCTGGCCACCGCTCTTTTCATCACCGTATCTCTTTGCGTCCCCGCCTTTGCCTTGGACGACCCCAAGCCCCACTGTTCCGCCGCCATTGTGGTGGATGGGGACAATAATGAGGTGCTGTACGACTACAACGCCTACGAAAAACGATACCCCGCCTCGGTGACCAAGATCATGACCACCCTGGTGATCCTCCGGGCCCTTGACGCCGGCGAACTCACCCCGGAAACCCAGGTCACCGCCTCCAAACAGGCGGTCACTCTGCCCGAGGGCAGCTCCACCGCCGGTATCGTGGAGGGGGAGGTGCTCACCATCGAGCAGCTGCTCTACTGTGACCTGCTCCCCTCCGGCAACGAGGCCTGCAACATCCTGGCTGAGGCCCTGTGCGGCACTCAGGACGCCTTTGTAGAGCGGATGAACCAGACGGCAGCCGAGCTGGGCATGACCGGCACCCACTTTGCCAACCCCCACGGCCTCCACGACCCCGACCACTACACCACCGCCTACGACATTTACCTGATGGCTGCCGCTGCCATGAAGTATGACCTGTTCCGCACCATCGTCTCCACCCCCACCTACACCCTGGAGCCCACCAACAAGGTCTCCGAGCCCCGGGTGCTCCACAGCACCAACGCCCTGATCAGCAACTGGTACGTGTCTGGCGTCACTTACTCCAAGGCCATCGGCATTAAGACCGGATACACCGAGGAGGCCGGCCGGTGCCTGGCCTCCGCCGCCACGGACAGCCAGGGCCGCACCTTTTTCTGCGTGGTGCTGGGCTCGGAATATGCCCAGGACGCCGCTGGGAATTGGCACTTCTACTCCTTCAGCGAGAGTTCCCGCCTGCTGGAGTGGGCCTTTAACAACTTTACCCGCACCACCTTGCTCAGCGAGACCTCTGACAATGTGATCCGCGAGATCCCGGTCACCCTGGCCGGAGATGTGGGCCACGTTCTGGCCCAGCCCGTGGGCTCCATTGAGGCCACCATGCCCACCGATTACGACCCCGCCCAGGCGGAAGTGGTCATGAATCTGCCGGACAGCCTGGAGGCCCCCATTCAAAAGGGTCAGGTGGTGGGCAGCGTCTCCCTGGTCTATAACGGCGTCACCTACGGCACCCTGGATATGGTGGTCACCGACGACGTGGCCCGCTCCAACTTCCAGTACACCATGAAGGTCATCTCAGACACCTGGGCCCTGTGGTGGGTGAAGCTGCTGGTGATCGCCGTGGCGGTCCTCATTCTCCTGGCCATCTTCTATCTGCTGGTCATCCGTCCCGCCCAGCGGGGTCGCCGCCGCAAGTACGCCTACTCCGGTTCCCGCCGCTCCAGTTCCCGCCGCTCCGGCTATCGGGGTCGCCGCCGCTGAGACACCCATTCATGATTTTTTCATAATTCATTTTCAATTTAGACAACACTTCCCATCCCCCGAATGCTATGATAACAGCGTCAGGAAGAAAGACATCAAAAATCAAAATCCTCCCTCTCTCTTTTCTCTTTTCAAGCGAGCCCCCTCCGGTTGCCCGACCGGAGGGGGTTTCCATTTGCACGCAGCAGGGCGAGACGTATGTTCTCCCGTGCTCATGTTCCGGGAGACATCAGCATTCACAATTCCTTCACAAAAGGTTCTTGTTTTAT
>DVKO01000015.1 GCA_018715985.1 Candidatus Enterenecus avicola | reverse complement strand
CCGGCCCCTTTGGGGCCAAATCCATCGGCGAGGTGGTAATCAACACCCCCGCCCCCGCCATCGCCCAGGCGATCCACAACGCCTGCGGCGTCTGGGTGCGGGACCTGCCCATCACCGGGGAGAAGATCCTCCGGGGGCTTTGGGAACAGCAGGGCCGCACCCTCTGACCCCCGTTAGATACCGCGAAAAACACCCCCGGGAGCGGCGCTCCCGGGGGTGTTTTGGCGTAGTTTTTCGGTTTTTTGCTCACTCCAGCTCGAAGGCGCCGGTATACAGCTGGTAGTACTTGCCCTTCTGGGCGATCAGCTGCTCGTGGCTGCCCCGCTCGATGATCCGGCCGTGCTCCAGCACCATGATGGCGTCGGCATTCTGCACGGTGGACAGCCGGTGGGCAATGACGAAGGTGGTGCGCCCGGTCATCAAAGCGTCCATGCCGTCCTGGTCGCTGGCATCCATGTTCCCGTAGCGGATGTTCTCCATGACGGTGCCGGTGAACAGGTGGGTGTCCTGGA
The DNA here is from genome assembly GCA_018715985.1 of Candidatus Enterenecus avicola. Classification (GTDB taxonomy): domain Bacteria; phylum Bacillota; class Clostridia; order Oscillospirales; family Oscillospiraceae; genus Enterenecus; species Enterenecus avicola. The sequence goes on along the minus strand of DVKO01000015.1, from coordinate 15,697 downwards.
GCACGATGCCCAGGGAGCGGCGCAGGTCCGCCTTTTTGATCTTGTTGATGTTGATGCCGTCATAGCGGACTTCCCGCCCCTACGCTCCCCCGACCTGTGTTACATCCCCGTGGAGGGCTGCTCGCCCCTCTCCTTCGGGGTGTCCTACCTGCGGGGGGACCGCAGCCAGACCCTGCGGCGGTTCCTGGCCATTTTGGAGCAGACGGTGACAGTTGCCCCCGACCCCGGCATCTGATATAATGACAGATAACTGGATTTTACGACAAGGATTTGATATAGATGCTCACTGACAAACAATGCTCGGAATTTGCCTCCCTGCGCCGGGCGGCCATCGCCCTGGACTACCCCAACCTGAACCCGGAGCAGCTCCAGGCCGTGCTCACCACCCAGGGTCCGCTGCTGCTGCTGGCCGGGGCAGGCTCGGGCAAGACCACCGTGCTCATCCACCGGGTGGCCAACCTCATCCGCTACGGCCGGGGCTCCGACTCCACCGAGGTGCCCGGGTGGGTCACGGAGGAGGACTTGAACTTCCTGCGCGGCTACGTGGATCATCCCACCCCAGAGGGAAAAGAGTACGCCGCCCGGCTGTGCGAACTGGACCCGGCCCCTCCCTGGACCATTCTGGCCATCACCTTCACCAACAAGGCCGCCGGAGAGCTGAAAGACCGGCTGGAGCGGGTGCTGGGCCCCCAGGCCCTGGACATCTGGGCCTCCACCTTCCACTCCGCCTGCGTGCGCATTCTGCGCCGGGACATTGAGCGGCTGGGCTTCCCCTCCTCCTTTACCATCTACGACACCGACGACTCCCTGCGGGTGGTGAAGGACTGCCTGAAGGAGCTGGGGATGGACGAGAAGCTCTTCCCGCCCCGCTCGGTGCTGGGGGCCATCTCCAAGGCCAAGGACCAGATGCAGCTGGCGGAGGACTTCCACAAAGAGGCGAGAAAAAGTGGAGATTTCCGCTTAGAGCAGATAGCCCGGCTGTACACTCTCTATCAGAAGCGGCTGTGGGAGGCCGGGGCGCTGGACTTTGACGACATCATCTTCCACACCGTGCGCCTGCTGCAGCAGGACGGGGAAGTGCTGGCCTACTACCAGAACAAGTTCCGCTACGTGCTCATTGACGAGTACCAGGACACCAACCATATGCAGTACCTGCTGGCCTCTCTGCTGGCAGGGGGACACAAAAACATCTGCGTGGTGGGAGACGACGACCAGTCCATCTACCGCTTCCGGGGCGCCACCATTGAGAACATTCTCTCCTTTGAGAGCCAGTACAAAAGCGCCCAGTGCATCCGCCTGGAGCAGAACTACCGCTCCACCAAAACCATTCTCTCGGCGGCCAACAACGTCATCCGCCGCAACCAGGGCCGCAAGGGCAAGGAGCTGTGGACAGCGGGGGCACAAGGGGACAAGGTCCACCTGTACACCGCCATGAACGAGAGCGACGAGGCCCAGTATGTGGCCAACACCATTCTGGAGAACTACCGGCAGGGGAGAAGGTGGCGGGACCACGCCGTGCTCTACCGCATGAACGCCCAGTCCTACCAGCTGGAACTGGCCTTCAAGCGCACCGGCATCCCCTACCGGGTCATTGGGGGCACCCGCTTCTTTGACCGGGCGGAAGTGAAGGATATGCTGGCCTATCTCTGTGTCATCTCCAACCCCCAGGACGATCTGCGCCTCTCCCGCATCATCAACGTCCCCGCCCGGGGCATCGGCGCCACCACCGTGGAGCGGGCCCGGGCCATTGCCGCCCAGGAGGGGGTGTCCCTGTGGCAGGTCATCAGCCAGCCGGAGGGGTACCCCGCGCTGCAAAAGGCCGGGGCCAAGCTGGGGGCTTTCACCGCCCTCATCCGGGACTTGCAGGCCATGAGCGGTATGGATTTGGGAGCATTTTATGAAATCGTCATGGAGCGCACCGGGTACGCCGCCATGCTCCAGGTAAAGCCGGACGTGGAGAACCGCACCCGGCTGGAAAACATCCGAGAGCTGCTGACCTCCATCAAGGGGTATATGGAAAATACCGATTCCCCCTCTCTGGCCGGATTTTTGGACGAGATCGCCCTGTATACCGACCTGGACAACCACGACCCCAACGAGGATGCGGTGGTGATGATGACCATGCACTCCGCCAAGGGGCTGGAGTTCCCCGTGGTGTTCGTGGTGGGCATGGAGGAGGGCATCTTCCCCGGTATGCGCTGCATCGGCGACGAGGAGGAGATGGAGGAGGAGCGGCGGCTGTGCTATGTGGCTCTCACCCGGGCCAAGGAGCAGCTGCACCTGACCTGTGCCAGTATGCGTATGCTCTACGGCCGCACCAGCGCCAACCGCCCCTCCCGCTTTGCCGGGGAGATCCCCCCCGAGCTGCTGGAGCAGAGCGGGCGCAGCTACCAGGAGCGCAGCCGCCCCTGGGAGAGCGGCAGCAGCTTTGTCCCCTCCCCCCAGGCCCGGCCCAAGCCCATCCCCACCCCGGGCAGGCCCATTCCCGCCCAGTCCACATCCCCCGCCCCCACCCTGCAAAAGGGGGACAGCGTGCAGCACAAGGCCTTTGGCCGTGGCCTGGTGCTGTCGGTGCAGAAGATGGGAGGCGACGCCCTGGTGGAGATCGCCTTTGACACCGTGGGCACCAAGCGGCTGATGCTAAAGTCCGCCAGCCAGCACCTGAGCAAACTGTAACTCCACTTCACCACATGACGACAAGGAGGGAATTGTATGAAGCGCGCACTCATCCGCACCCTATCCGCACTCCTGGCCCTGCTGTTGCTCTGCGGGTGCACCGGAGCCCGTGCACCAACCCCCACGCCCTCCCCCACCCCTGGAGTTTCCGCCTCCCCGCAGCCCAGCGTCACCTCCACGTCTGACCCCACCCAGCCGTCCGCATCTCCTGCGGTGTCCAATTCCGCCCCGGCCACAACCGCCCCTTCGGCGGCGGTGACGCACACGGCTGCCCCGCAGCCGGTGGCCACCCCCCGTCCTGCGCCCACCTCCGCCCCGGTTCATCACCACAGCTACACCTCCGTGGTCACACCTCCCTCCTGTACCACCCAGGGATACACCACATACACCTGTGCCTGCGGAGCCCACTACCAAGACCACGTCGCCGCCGCTTTGGGCCATAGCTTTGGGGCTTGGGTCACCATCGTTGTCCCCACTGCCTCCTCTTCGGGCACCAAAGTGCGCACCTGCACCCGCTGCGGCGCCCAGGAGTCCGCCACCATTTCCCCGGTCTTTGACCCCAACTCCGTGGCCAGCCAAGTGGTGAATTTGGTGAACCAGGAGCGAGCCAAGGCTGGCCTCTCCCCTCTCACCGCCGTGGGTAATCTCCACAGCTACGCCCAGACCAGAAGCACCGAACTGGTCTCCGTCTTTGATCACGTCCGCCCCGACGGCTCCAACCCCTTGACCTCTGTGTTCAACCTGGGCAGCTACTCCACCGCCGGGGAAAACATCGCCATGGGCTACTCCTCCGCCCAAACAGTCATGGACGGGTGGATGAACTCACCGGGACACCGGGCCAACATTCTCAACGCCAATTTCACTTCCATTGGGGTGGGCTGCTATAACTACAATGGGGTGCTATATTGGACACAAATCTTTGCCGGATAACCCCTCTCATCACCCACGTTTCAAAAGGAGACAACACCATGTATCGCATGATTGGTTTTGACCTGGACGGCACCATCGCCGACACCCTGCCCCTGTGCATCCAGGCCTTCGGCCTGGCCCTGTCCCCTTACGCCGGGCACACCCTCAGTGAGGAAGAAATCACCGCCACCTTCGGCCTGGACGATGTGGGCATTGCCAAAATTTTGGCGGGGGATCAGTGGGAGGCCGGGGTGGCCGACTACTGCCGGGAGTATCAGCGGCTCCACCCCCAGGTGGTGCCTGACCTGTTCCCCGGCATCCGGGACCTGCTCCACACCCTGAAAGACCGGGGCATCCCCCTGGTGATGGTCACGGGCAAGGGCACCCCCACCTGCCGCATCTCCCTGGAACATTTCGGCATTTCCGACGTGTTTGACGAGGTGCTGTGCGGCTCGGATGTGGCCCCCAACAAGGTGGAAAACCTGCGTTATCTGCTGGAAAAGTACCATCTGGCCCCGGAGGAGTTCTGCTATATTGGAGACACCGCCACCGACGTGGACTCCTGCGACCAGGTGGGGGTCACCTGTCTGTCGGCGGCCTGGCAGGACGGGGTCACCGAGGCCCTGGAGCGGCGCAACCCCGGCAAAGTGTTCTCCCGGGTGGCCGACTGCGGGGCGTATCTGCTGCAGCGGTGCGCAGCCAAATAAATAAAAAACGAGACGATACAGAAATTCTGTATCGTCTCACTTTTTATGGTGAAACGGGCGCAAAATTGCCAATCTGGCAAGGGAGACGCGCTCCGCTGGGGTCTCTTTCTCAGCGATGAGAAAGAGACGAAAGAATCGCCAAAGGAGGGGCCTTCCCCCTCCTTGTGGAATCCACCCTGCTGTTCTGGGCTGTCAGGAGTTGCTTCCCAGATCGGGCCGAAGGGCGAGCACCATACCAGGAGGGAAAGCGGCTCTCCTCTTCTCGGTCGCTGCTGGGGTGGTGCACCGTTCTCCTGTTTCGGCCCTCCCTGTGGCGCACCCCGGCCGACGGCGGCCGGGCGAGGCCGCTTCCCCCAGACCTGAGGCCCTGGTGAAAGGAGCGGGAACTGCCAGCGGAGTAGAAATTGCCCAGAGATGCGTCGGGCCATCCAACCAGCCCCACCAGGCCCAGGGCCGACTTGGGCCTGTACAGGAAAAAAACAATGAAATTCTGGGGTTTCCAAAGGGATCTCCCTTTGGTGGGTCTTTGGTGACTTTCTGCCCATCAGAAAGTCACCCTGCGGAGCAAATCAAAGCTGAAGGGCTGTGCCGGGAAACCGGAAACGTTCACCCCTCCACCAATTCCTCCAGGGAGTGGACAAACCGGTGGCAGCTGTCCTGCATTCCCTCCCACCGGGAGGCATAACAGGGGTCATACACCCCGATGACGTGCATACCCGCCTTTCGGGCGGTGGCACAGTTGAAGGGGGAGTCGTCCAGCAGGGTGCATTCCCCCGGCTCCACCCCCAGGGTGTGGCTCAGGGCCTGAAAACACCGGGGGTCGTGCTTTTCCAGGCCCAGCTCCTCGGCAAACACCACGTGGGAGAAGTACCCCTCCAGCTGGTGCCGGGCCAAAGCCAGGCGGCACAGCCTGGGGCGGCAGGCGGTGAACAGAGCCATCTCCTCCCCCCGGCTCCGGCACTGCTCCAGCAGCGCCCGGGCCCCGGGCTTCAATTCCACCAGATCCCGGTAGTGGTGGGCGGCCAAGTCCTCCCACTCCCCCATGATCTCCTCCTCGGTGAGGTCCAGGTGGTAGTATGCCCGGGTGTAGGCCGCCGCAGCGGGAAAGGTGGCCTTTGTCACCACCTCCTCGTACTCTCTGGTCACCTGGCAGCCGTGGCGGGCCAGAAATTCCAGGTCCACCTCCACCCACAGGTCGTTGGAGTTGAGCAGGGTGCCGTCTAAGTCAAAGATCACCATGGGGTATTAACATCCTCCCTGTCTTGCATTTTTTGGTGTTTTCTTCTATAATGGGGCGTTGTAACTTGTCTAGGAGTTGATTACCATGAGCGAAACCGTCCTCTCCAAGCTGGCCCGCCCCCTCATCGTGCTGGCCACCATCATCTGGGGCTCCACCTTCTTCATTCTCAAAGACACCTTGGATGAGGTGAATTTGATGTTCCTGCTGGCCTTCCGCTTTACCTTTGCCGCCGTGCTGTTGGCCGTGGTGTTCTGGAAGCGCTGGAAGCACATCGACCGCTCCTACTGGCTGCGGGGCGGGGTCATGGGGCTGTTTCTCTTTGCCGCCTACTCGGTGCAGAACTTCGGCCTGATGGACACCACGCCGGGGAAAAACGCCTTTTTCACCGCCGTCTACTGTGTCCTCGTCCCCTTTTTGTACTGGGCGGTGGACCGCCTGCGCCCCGACCGGTTCAACCTGTTGGCCGCCGTATTGTGCATTGCGGGCATCGGCCTTGTGTCCTGGGACGGAGGCTTCTCCCTGTCCTGGGGGGATGTGCTCACCCTGATGGGGGGCTTTTTGTACGCCTGCCACATTGTGGCGGTGTCCAAGTTCTCCAAGGGCCGGGACATTTTCCTGCTCACCGTCATCCAATTCGGCGCCACCGCCCTGTGCTGCTGGGTGGGCACCTTCCTCACCCGGGGCATTCCCGCCCAGGGGCTGTCCGGGCAGGCCTGGGGTGTACTGCTCTACCTGGCCATTGCCGCCACCGCCCTGGCCCTGCTGCTGCAAAACGTGGGGCAGAAGTATACCGACCCCTCGTCAGCGGCGGTGCTGCTGGCCCTGGAGGCCCCCTTCGGCGTGGCCTTCTCGGTGCTCTTTGCCGGGGAGTCCCCCACCCCCCAGATGTACCTGGGCTTCTTCCTCATCTTCCTGGCGGTGGTGTGCTCGGAGACCAAGTTCCAGTTTCTCTCCCTGGGAAAAGCCAGACGGAGCGCCGAACAGCCCCTATAATCCCCAAGAAATGGCCTGTTGCAAAATGGTATTCTGCAACAGGCCGTTCCATTTCTGTCAATCCCTCCGCCCCAGCTTACGCCGGGCCACCTCCCTTTACACAAGGGAGGCTTTGGGTCTGGTGAAGCCCTGAGGCCCCCTTGTGTAAAGGGGGCTGTCACCGCAGGTGACTGGGGGATTGTCTGCCTATGTATGGGCGTCCAGCCACTCCACCACGTCGGCGTATACCTCCATGCGGTTTGTCTCGTTGAGGGTCTCATGCCGGGCGCCCGGGTAGAGCTTGAGCTTCAAATCCCGGGTGCCGTGTTTTTGAAAGTATCCGTATACCTTGCGCACCCCAGCCCCGTTGCCGCCCACCGGGTCCTGATCCCCGGAGAAGAGGTAGATGGGGGTGTTGGGGTCCATCTGGGACAGGGCGCGGGAACTGGAAATATACTGCAAGCCCCCCAGCATATCATGGTACAGCCCCACCGTGGGGGTGATGGTGCAGAAGGGGTCCTGCAAATAGGCGTCCACCACCGACTCCTCCCGGCTGATCCAGTCCGCGGTGGTGCGGTTGGGGCGGAACTGCCGGTTGTAGCCCCCCAGGGACAGCTGATGGATGAGGGGACTGACCGCATCAAACCCCCGCAGATGCCCGATGAGCCAGGCCAAAGCCTTTCCCGCCCCCACCAGCAGGGCATTTTCCTGTCCGGTGCCGGAGAGGATGGCCCCGTCCACCGTGCCGGGGTAGCGGCACAGGTAGGTGCGGGTGAGAAAGGAGCCCATGGAGTGGCCCAACAGGAAGTAGGGCACGCCGGGAAACCGCCGGCCCATCTGGTCCCGGAAGGCGTGCACATCTGCGGTCACCAGCGTCCAGCCGTCATGGCGGGCAAAGTAGCCAAACTGCCCCGCCGCTTCCCCGGTCTTGCCGTGGCCCAGGTGGTCCTCCCCGCACACAGCGTAGCCGTGCTGATTGAGGTAACGGGCAAAGTGGTGGTACCGTCCCATGTGCTCGGCGATGCCGTGGACGATCTGCACCACACCCTTCACCTCATCCTGGGGCTGCCACAGATACCCGGCGCAGCGGTGCACCCCGTCGGCGGAGTCAAACCAGAGCTGCTCCATACGTGTCTCCCTCCCTTGTTGGCCTCACTTCAGATTCATGTCGTCTCCGGACAGGCCGTCCTTTTTCAGCATATTTTCCAGCACCTGCACGTCTGCGGCGATGTCCATGGCATCCGAGCTGAACAGCTTATCCAGCTGCTTTTCAAAGCCCTCCACCACCTGGTCCATCATGCCCTCGATGCGGGCCTTGGCGGCGGTGATGTTCTCACCCTCCACCCCCTGGGCCTCCAGGCGGGCATAGGAGCGGAGGATCTTCAGGGTGGTGGGCAGGTAGTAGTTCAAAAAGGTGCGCAGCTGTTCGGTGCGCTGGGGGTGGGTCTTTTGATATTGGAGGATCTTTTGGGTGATCTCCTCGATGCGGTCGATTTTGGCGCTGATAACCGGGTCGGGGATCAGGTCGTTGATGAGGCGGATCTCCCGCAAAATGTCATCGTCCGGGGTGGTCTCCTCCTTTTTCTCCGGTTCCGGTTCCGGCTCCGGCTCGGTGTACCCCATCTCGGTCAAGATCAGCTTGCCCGCCTGCATATCCAGGTAGCCGGTGGGCAGCACATGAGTGGAGAGCATCTTGCGCAGATCCCGGGTCAGGCGGCGCACCGATACGTCCATGGCCGCTGCCATGGGGGCCAGGCTCACCTGGCGGTTGGCGCCGATGTAGGCCAGGTAGTTGGTGTACCGCTCCGTCCGGCCCCGCTGCTCCCGGCCGCTGACGAACATCCCCACGCCCACCAGGCAGGCCACCAGGCACACCCCCACGTTGGTCAGTTCATCGCTGAAAAAGAAGCCGTAGCGCAAGCTCTCCACAAAGACGGCGGTGGTGCCGATGGTGCCGATGCCGAAGGCCAGCGCCATCACCGCCCCGGCCAGCATTTTGAAGGTGCCTGTGGGCAGCCCTTTCCGCCCGGCAGAAGGAGAAGTCCAGGTCTGACCCTGCCGGAAGGTGGCGTCCGCCTTGTTTTTCACAAACTGGGCGGCCTGTCTGGCCTGGTTCTCATACTGCTGCCGCTTGGCCCGGGACAGGTTCACAAACCGCCCGGCCAGCCATAGCAGGGCGATGAGCTTGGTGATCTTGCTGGGGATGAAAAAGAGCACCGCAATGCCCAGCCAGTCCCCCCAGTCTCCATCCCGACGAGGGGGACGCTGGGGGTTGGGATTGTAGCGGTATCCCCCTTTCGGGTCATAGTGATACGTTCCTTGCATGGCGCGAAGTTCCTTTCCCTGCGGGCCTTTGGTGCCGCCCGGTCATTGTTACCACACATTATATACGTCTTTTCCCCCGGTGTAAATAGTGACCCAAATATGATGACAGTTTGTAAATCTTTTTAACCGAATTGTTCTTGTACCCGTCTACCGATGGTGTTACAATAGCCTTGTTACAATTCGATGCCATTCCGATCAATTCCTGGAACACCTTACATATATCAACATTTGGAGGAAGCTATATGGATCAGACGAGTCCCAAGAAAAAGCTCACGCCCCCCATCATCGCCGGCATTGTGGCCGGAGCCGTGGTTCTGGTGTTGGCGGGGGCTTATTGCGGGCTGTGCGCCTGGGTCAGCGGCAATGGCCGCCTGCTCCCCGGCACCGTGGCCCAGAACACCACACAAACTGTCACCCTGGACCTGGGCGGATTGACCCAGGAGGCGGCGGTGGAGTATATGACCAACTCCATGCAGGACCATATGGATGAGCTGTCCCTCACCCTCAAGTACGGGGAGGACCAGTCTGTGACCATCTCCGGCTCCCTGCTGGACGTGGACCCCCAGGCAGCTGTGGCCTTCAGCCTGGACGACAAGAAGTCGCGGAACTTCCTCACTCTGGGCCTGGCCTGGCTGGGCGCGGGCAGCGACCCCGCCCCTCTCTCCCTCTCCTCCTCCTCCTTCACCCCCGAGGGGAAAAAGCAGGTGCAGGAGTACATTGACCAGATCGCTGAGGCCCTGTACGTGGCCCCGGTGGACTTTCGCTATGAGCTCAAGGACAACGCCCTGGAGCTGACCCTGGGCACCGATGGGGCCCAGGTGGACAAAGATGCCCTGATGGAGAAGATTACCCAGGCCCTGGCCACCGGTGAGACCTCCCTGACCGTGGAGACCGAAGCGGTGCCCTGCGCCGAGCTCACCGGCGAAATCCTCAGCGAGCTGGTGTATCAGGAGCCCAAGGCCCCCACCCAGGACAAAAACGGCGACATCACCCCCCTGGTGGTGGGCTGTGAAATTGACCCGGAGGAGGCCCAGGAGATCATCGACAAGGCCCAGCCCGGGGAGACCTGCTCCATCCCCGTCACCCTCACCCAGCCCGACCTGAGCAACGCCGCCCCCCTGCTCTATCAGGATCTGCTCTCCAGCAACACCAGCTATCTGGACGGGGTGGCCAACCGCTCCTACAACGTGGCCCTGGCCGCCTCCACTTGCAACGGAAAGATCCTCATGCCCGGGGAAACCTTCTCCTACCTGGGCACCATCGGCGATCCCTCCCAGGCCAACGGCTATAAGTCGTCCACCGGCTACTCCAACGGCCAGACCGTCACCATGGACGGCGGCGGTGTGTGCCAGGTGTCCTCCGCCATCTACTACTGTGCCGTCTACGCCAACCTGGACATTGTCCACCGGGCCAACCACGCCTTCATCGTCGGCTATGTGCCCGACGGCCTGGACGCCACCGTGTACTACCCCAGCCTGGACTTCAAGTTCCGCAACAACACCGACTACCCCATTAAGATCGTCTCCTATGTGTCCGGCGGCAAGCTCACCGTGCAGATCTACGGCACCAATCCCCACGGCACCTACGTCAAGACCGAGCGGTATACCCGCTCCACCACCGCCTATGAGACCGTCTATGAGCCCGACGCCTCCGTGCCTCGGGGCACCACCAAGGTCAAGACCACCCCGTACACCGGGAAGGTGGTGGATGTGTACCGCTGCGTGTACGACGCCAACGGCAAGCTCATCTCCCGCACCTTTGAGAACACCAGCCGCTACTCCAAGCGGGACAAGGTGATCCTCTACAACCCCGCCGACTCCGGCCCCTGGGGCTCCGGCACCGACGCCAACAAGCCCTCTCCCACTCCGGCCCCCACCCCCAAGCCCACGCCGAAACCCACGCCCACCCCCAAGCCCACACCCACTCCTACACCTGCGCCCACGCCCACTCCTACACCTGCGCCCACGCCTACGCCCACTCCCTCCCAGCAGCCCACTTCTGATCCCACGGAGGAGAGTCAGCAGCCATGACCGGAGACTTTCAAGGCTTTACCCCGGAAACCGTGGAATTTTTGTGGGGCATCCGGTTTCAAAACGAGCGCAGCTGGTTTGAGTCCCACAAGGAGGTATACCTCAAGGAGCTCTATCGGCCCATGCAGGCCCTGGGCCGTCAGGTGCAGCTGGCCATGGTGGAGAAGTTCCCCAAGGAGCCGTGGAATCTGAAGGTGACCCGCATCTACCGGGATGCCCGGCGGCTCCACGGCCGGGACCCCTACAAGGACCACCTGTGGTTCACCCTGGTGCGGGGGGACGACTCCGCCCCCGACGCCCACCCCGCCCTGTGGTTTGAGCTCACCCCCGACGGTTGGAGCTGCGGCATGGGGTTCTGGTGTGCCAAGGCCAGCGTTATGGAGTGCCACCGCCAGGAGATCCTCCGGGACCCCAAGCCCCTGTTGAAGCTGGCCCGGGCCCTGGAGCGGCAGAACCGCTTCGTGCTGGAAGGCCCGGAGTACCGCCGCCAGAAGCCCTGCCCCCAGAAGGAGTTGACCGCCTGGTTCAACAAGAAATCCCTGTCTGTGGGCCATGATGAGCCGCTGTGTGAACTGCTTTACACCCCTGAGCTGGCGGACCGGCTGGTGGAGGACTTCACCTTCCTCAAGCCCTACTACGACTACTTCGCCGCCCTTTCCTCCAAAATTCAAGGATAAAAAAACGATGGAAGCAACCAATTTGCTTCCATCGTTTATTATATGGGCTTCTTGGGATGCACCCCACCCCAAGGCCCCCTTGTGCAAAGGGGCAGACTGGGGGATTCTCTTTCCACGGTCAATCCCTCCGTCACAGCTTACGCTGTGCCACCTCCCTTTACACAAGGGAGGCTCAGGCCCTCAGTTCTTCAAGCTGTGCATGGGAGCGGGGATGCGTCCGCCCCGGGCCACGAACGCCTCGGCAGAGCCGGTGTGGCAGGGCATCACCGGGGCGGAGCCCAGCAGTCCGCCAAACTCCACCGTGTCTCCCACCTTCATCCCGGGGGCGGGGATGATGCGCACGGCGGTGGTCTTTTGGTTGATCATGCCGATGGCCGCCTCGTCGGCGATGATGGCGGAGATGGTGGCGGCGGTGGTGTCCCCGGGCACGGCGATCATGTCCAGGCCCACCGAGCACACGCAGGTCATGGCCTCCAGCTTTTCCAGGGTCAGAGCCCCGGAACGGGCGGCGGCGATCATGCCCTCGTCCTCACTGACCGGGATAAAGGCGCCGGACAGGCCGCCCACCGAGGAGGAAGCCATGACGCCCCCCTTTTTCACCGCGTCGTTGAGGAGGGCCAGGGCGGCGGTGGTGCCGTGGGTGCCGCACACCTCCAGGCCCATCTCCTCCAGGATCCGGGCCACGCTGTCCCCGATGGCGGGGGTGGGGGCCAGGGACAGGTCCACGATGCCAAAGGGCACCCCCAGCCGGCTGCTGGCCTCCTGGGCCACCAGCTGGCCCATGCGGGTGACCCGGAAGGCGGTTTTCTTGATGGTCTCGGCCACCACATCGAAGGGCTGGCCCTTCACCGACTTCAGAGCGTAGTGCACCACGCCGGGGCCGGACACCCCCACGTTGATGACCCGCTCGGCCTCGCCCACCCCGTGGAAGGCGCCGGCCATAAAGGGGTTGTCCTCCACCGCGTTGCAGAACACCACCAGCTTGGCGCAGCCGAAGCCACCCTGGTGGGCGGTGCGGGCGGCGCAGGCCTTCACCGTCTCCCCCATGAGGCGTACCGCGTCCATGTTGATGCCCGCCTTGGTGGAGCCGATGTTCACCGAGGAACACACCAGGTCGGTGACCGCCAGGGCCTCGGGGATGGCGGCAATGAGGTGGCGGTCCCCCTGGGTCATTCCCTTTTGCACCAGGGCGGAGAAGCCGCCGATGAAGTTGACCCCGGTCTCCTTGGCCGCCCGGTCCAGGGCCTGGGCAAAGGGCACATAGTCGTCGGTGTCCGAGGCCCCCGCCACCAGGGCGATGGGGGTGACGGAAATGCGCTTGTTGACAATGGGGATGCCCAGCTCCGCCTCGATGTCCTCCCCGGTTTTCACCAGATTGGCCGCGGAGGTGGTGATCTTGTCGTAGATCTTGTCACAGGCCGCCTTGGGGTCGGAGCGGCAGCAGTCCAGCAGAGAGATACCCATGGTGATGGTGCGGATGTCCAGGTTCTGCTGGTCGATCATGGAGATGGTGGATAAGATGTCCTTTTGATTGAGCATATCCCGTCACCTCAAATCCGATGCATGGCGTTGAAGATGTCTTCCCGCTGCACCCGGATGTCCAGGCTGCGCTCCTTGCCGCTGTCGCTGAGCTCCTGGGCCAGCTGGGCAAAGGGCACGGTGCACCCGGACACGTCCACCAGCATGACCATGGTGAAGTATTCCTGCAAAATGGTCTGGCTGATGTCGAGCACGTTGACGTTTCTCTGGCTGATCTGGCCACACACAGAGGCGATGATGCCCACCTGATCCTTGCCCACTACCGTAATAATCGCTCTCATTTTTCTGTTCCTCCTATTGTTCGGGGTGCTTCCCCGCTGTCTACCGTTTAGCCCAGTTCATCCAGGGTGAGCCCAAAGGCCTCCCCCATGTGCTCCAGAAACCAGGTCACCTCTTCCATCTCCATGGCCTGGAGGGTGCGGAGGGTCTCCTCCTCTGCCTGGACAAACTCCCGGTTGCCCGCCTTGCGCTCCTCCAGGCACTTCAGCCACGCCGCCAGCTTGTCGGCGGCTTTCACATACCGGCGCACCTGGGGCTCCTCCACCCGCAGCAGCGGCCCATAGGCCCCTGCCAGCTCCGGGGGGAGCATGGCCAGCAGCTTGTCCTGGGCCACCGCCTCCACCTGGTCGTAGGCGGACTTGATGTGGGGATTGAAATACTTGATGGGGGTGGGCAGGTCCCCGGTGATGATCTCCGGGGCGTCGTGGAACAGGGCCGCTGTGGCCACCCGCTCCGGGTCCACCTCCTTGTGGAACACCTGCTGCCCCACCACCGCCAGGGCGTGGGCCAGCACCGCCACCTCGTAGGAGTGCTCCTCCACGTTCTCCGTGCGGGTGTTGCGCATGAGCGCCCAGCGGGCGATGTAGCGCATCCGAAAGATATAGGCAAAAAAGCTGGACGACATCCTTCCACCTTCTTCTCTCAACGTATGGAATACCGCCGTGTTTTCGCCTGCCCCCCAAGGGGCGGGAAAAACGGCCATGGAACGTCGGGTATGATCGCCGATTTTCGGCTATCATACCATATTTTTGGTGAGATGTAAACCTGTACAAAACCCTAGAAAAATGGTATACTTAGGCCAATCACTACATTTGGGAGGCCCTTATGGACATTGCCATCTATACCTTGGGCTGCAAGGTCAACCAATACGAAACCCAGGCCATGGAGCAGGAGCTGCTGAGCCGGGGCCACACGCTGGTCCCCTTTGAGGACCTGGCCGACGCCTACATCATCAACACCTGCACCGTCACCGCCGTCAGCGACAAAAAGTGCCGCAACGTCATTCGGCGGGCGAAAAAGATGAACCCCCAGGCGGTGGTGGCCGTGTGCGGCTGCTACGCCCAGACCGACCCCCAGACGGTGGCCGCCCTGGGAGTGGACGTGGTGTCCGGCACCGCCGGGCGCATGGCCTTTCTGGACTTGCTGGAGGAACAGCTGAAAAACCACGCCGCCCCCATCGTCCAGGTGGACGAGTCCCTGCGCCGCCGGGAGTTTGAGCGGCTCACCGCCGGGGGCCAGCAGGGCCGCACCCGGGCCATGCTGAAGGTGGAGGACGGGTGCGTCAACTTCTGCACCTACTGCATCATTCCCTATGCCCGGGGCCCGGTGCGCTCCCTCCCCCTGTCCGAGGCGGTGGCCCAGGCCAAGGACCTGGAGGCCCAGGGCTATCGGGAGATCGTGCTCACCGGCATTGAGATCTCCTCCTGGGGCCGGGACCTGAAGGAGGGGCAGACCCTCATTGACCTGGTGGAGGCCCTGTGCCGCGCGGTGCCCGACCTGCGGGTGCGTCTGGGCTCTCTGGAGCCCCGCACCATCACCCCCGACTTCTGCCGCCGGGCCGCCGCCCTGCCCAACCTGTGCCCCCACTTCCACCTGTCCATGCAGTCGGGGTGTGACGAGACGTTGCAGCGGATGAACCGCAAGTACGACACGGCCCGCTATCTCCAGTCGGTGCAGTGGCTCCATGAGGTCTTTGACCGCCCCGCCATCACCACCGACCTCATCGTGGGCTTTCCCCAGGAGACGGAGGAGGAGTTCGGACAGACCCTGGACTTCATCCGCCGCTGCGCCTTCTCCTCCATGCACATCTTTCCCTACTCCCGCCGCTCCGGCACCCCCGCCGCCGCCATGGACGGGCAGATCCCCCACCACGTCCAGGAGGAGCGGGCCCACCGGGCCGGCGAGGTGGCCCGGGAGATGGAGCAGACCTATTTGCAGTCCCTGGTGGGCTCCACCCTCCCCGTCCTCTTTGAGGAGGTGAAGGACGGGCTGTGGCAGGGCCACGCCCCCAACTATGTGGCGGTGCGGGCTGCAGGCGAGAATCTCCACAACCAGCTGCGGCAGGTGACCATTACCGGGGTGGACGGCGGGCACTTGCTGGGAGAGATCCAAGCTTAAGGGGACGGACAATCCCTCCGACCCGGCCAAAGGCCGGGTCGGAGGGATTGTCGAGTGCAGCAAGGGCCTGTTGCAAAATCACCATTTTGCAACAGGCCCATTTTTTACTGTCTTTGGCTGCGCTTTCTGCCATGGGCCGCCACCGCTGCCAGGGCCGCCCCAGCGGCCACGAACACCGCCATGGCGGGGGTCAGGCTGGAGGAATCTCCGGTCTGGGGCGGGTTG
>DVKO01000145.1 GCA_018715985.1 Candidatus Enterenecus avicola | reverse complement strand
CCCCGGTGTACTCCATCTCCGCCGGGCTGGATTACCCGGGCATTGGCCCGGAGCACGCTTGGCTCCACGACACAGGCCGGGCGGAATATGTCCCCGTCACGGACGAGGAGGCGGTATCCGCCTTTGAGTATCTGAGCCGTACCGAGGGGATCATCCCCGCCATCGAGTCGGCCCACGCGGTGGCCTACGCCATGAAGCTGGCTCCCGCCATGGGCCGGGAGCAGATCATCGTCGTCAATATCTCCGGCCGTGGAGACAAGGACTGTGTCTCCGTCGCCCGGTATCGAGGGGAGGCGCTTTCTGAATGAGTCGAATTTCAGAGGCATTTACCCATGGCAAAGCATTTATCCCGTTCCTCACCTGCGGGGACCCGGATCTGGAGACCACAGAGGCGGCTGTCCGGGCCATGGCCCAGGCAGGAGCTGACCTCATTGAGCTGGGCATCCCCTTCTCCGATCCCACCGCCGAGGGGCCGGTCATCCAGGCGGCCAACGAACGGGCCCTGGCCGCCGGGACCACCACCGACAAAATTTTTGAGATGGTCCGCCGTCTGCGGAAGGAGCTCACCCTTCCCATGGTATTTATGACCTATGCCAATGTGGTGTTCTCCTACGGAACAGAGCGTTTCCTCTCCACGGCGGCCGAGATCGGGATGGACGGACTCATTCTCCCCGACGTGCCCTATGAGGAGAAGGAGGAATTCGCCCCCACCTGCCGCAGGTACGGTCTGGACCTCATCTCCCTCATTGCCCCCACGTCCGAAGCGCGCATCGCACGCATCGCCAAAGAGGCGGAGGGGTTTCTCTACTGCGTGTCCTCTCTGGGGGTCACCGGCGTGCGGACGGAGATCACCACCGACGTGGGCCACATGGTCCATCTGGCCAAGGCTGCCAATCCGGATATCCCCTGCGCCATCGGCTTCGGGATCTCCACGCCGGAGCAGGCGGCCGCCATGGCCGCCGTATCGGACGGCGCCATCGTGGGCTCCGCCATTGTGAAGCTGGCGGGCCAATATGGCCGGCAGGCCGTACCCCATATCGCGGCGTATGTATCCTCCATGAAGCAAGGCCTTGTCAAAACGACCGCCGGATAAGACGCCGCCTCCTTTCAAGCGAATGAAAAATGAGTCTCTCCAGTCCAGGAGATCCCGCGGCTCATGTCGTCGGGGTCGATACCCTCTCTCGAACTGCTTCATGGCCTGTGCGGGGCATTCCAGAATGGTTGGTGGCTGGCGATCCTGCCCATCCAGCCTCCGGCATTTTCTGCATCCGCCTGCACAAGTTGAAACGTCTGGCCCTGTACTGCGCTGCAAACAGAAGGCACAAGTCTGTTTTTGCTGCAAAAGCGCCCACAGCTCAATCGCTGTGGGCGCTTTTCTCTTAGGAGGCTCTTTTCTAAGCTGGTGTAAAACCCTGCAAGGCTCGAGTAAAACCCGCAATTCTCTGCGCCGCAAGAGGTCCTTAATCGAGGGGCTTCATCGTGGGGAACAGGATGACTTCCCGGATGGTGTCGGAGTTGGTCAGCAGCATGACACAGCGGTCGATGCCGATGCCGAGGCCCCCCGTGGGCGGCAGGCCGTACTCCAGGGCGTTGATATAGTCCTCGTCCATCATACCCGCCTCGCTGTCGCCCTTGGCCCGCAGTTCCACCTGCTTCTGGAAGCGCTGCTTCTGGTCGATGGGGTCGTTCAGCTCGGAGAAGGCGTTGCCCATCTCACTGCGGCAGATGAACAGCTCGAACCGCTCGGTGAGCCGGGGATCGGCGGGAGAGCGCTTGGCCAGAGGGGACACATCCACCGGGTGCATGGTGATGAAGGTGGGCTGAATCAGCTTCTCCTCCACCTTCTGGTCGAACACCTCGTAGAGGGCGTTGCCCCAGGTGGCGGGGGCAGTCTCGGGCAGCTCCACACCGATGGAGTTGGCCAGGGCCACCGCTTCGGCGTCATCGGTAATGGCCATAAAGTCCAGGCCGGTGTACTGCTTGACCGCCTCGGCCATGGTCAGGCGGGGCCAGCCGGGGGTCAGGTCGATGTCCTGGCCCTGCCACTGGATCTGGTAAGTGCCCAGAATCTTCTGGGCCGCAGAGGAGAGCAGATCTTCAAACAGATCCATCATGTCGTGGAAGTCGGCATAGGCCTGGTACAGCTCCACAGAGGTAAACTCCGGGTTGTGCTTGGTGTCCATGCCCTCGTTGCGGAAGATGCGGCCCACCTCATACACCCGCTCCAGGCCGCCCACCACCAGGCGCTTCAGGTGAAGCTCGGTGGCGATGCGCATATACATATCAATGTCCAGCGTGTTGTGGTGGGTGACAAAGGGCCGGGCCGTGGCACCGCCGGAGATGGTGTTGAGCACAGGGGTCTCCACTTCCATGTAGCCCCGGTTGTCCAGGAAGCTGCGCACGTGGCGGATGAAGGCGGAGCGGATCTCAAAGGTGCGGCGCACCTCCGGGTTGACGATCAGGTCCACGTACCGCTGACGGCAGCGGGTCTCCACGTCGGTGAGGCCGTGGAACTTCTCAGGCAGGGGAAGCAGAGACTTGGACAACAGGGTGATGGTGTGGGCCTTGAGGGAGATCTCGCCCCGCTTGGTGCGGAACACGTCTCCCTCCACCCCAACGATGTCGCCGATGTCGTACTTTTTGAAGGCGTTCAGGGCCTCCTCCCCCACATCGTCAATACGCACATAGAGCTGAATGCGGCCGCCGCCGTCCTGAAGGTCGGCAAAGATGGCCTTGCCCATGCCTCGCTTGCTCATGAGGCGTCCGGCCAGCCGCACCACCTGGCCCTCCATAGCCTCGAAATTTTCCTTGATTTCGTTGCTGTGGTGGGTCACGTCATACTTGGTCACCTGGAAGGGGTCCTTGCCCGCAGCCTGAAGCTCAGAGAGCTTGTCCCGGCGAATTTGCAGCAGCTCAGACAGAGAGGGCTCCTCCTGCACGTTCTGCTGGTTCTGCTTGTTGTGTTCCGACATAAAATCGTCTCTCCTTCTCGTGTCCGTCTTCCGCTTACCGCTGGATGCTGACGACCTTGTATTCAATGTTTCCGGCGGGGGCGTCCACAATCACAGTGTCCCCGATGCGCTTGCCCAGCAGCGCCTTTCCGAAGGGAGATTCCTCAGAGATGCGCCCGTTCATGGGGTCGGCCTCCTGGGAGCCCACCACCTGATAGGTCTCCTCCTCGTCCAGAGCGGTGTCCATGACGGTGATCTTGCTGCCCAGGCGCACGGTGTCGGGGTCGCTGTTGGCCTCCTCCTCGATGACGGAGCAGTTGGCCAGAATGTTCTCGATCTCGGCAATGCGGGAGTAGAGCTTTCCCTGCTCGTTCTTCGCCTCATCGTACTCGCTGTTTTCGGACAGGTCGCCAAAGGAGCGGGCCTCCTTGATCTGGTCGGCCACTTCCTTCTCACGGACGGTCTTGAGATAGTTGAGTTCCTGCTTGAGTTCTTCCAGGCGCTCGGCGCTGAGCTTATATTCCTTGGCCATGATATTCATCCTTTCAACGCTAAAAAATAGAAGCCGCAACGGATGGCAGCTCGCAACATACCCATTTTATTTTATAGATGTTCCTTCGAATTATAGAGAGTTTCTCTCCGGTTGTCAAGAGTTTTGGCAGAGGGAATTGGCTCCCTCTGCCAATGAATTTTCTCATATTCTGGCCCGCCGCACCCCGGAGGGCTTCTTTTTTCGCACCTTCAGGCACAATAACCCCGCCAGGGCTCCGCCGCACACACAGCAAGCCAGCACCACCAGGCTGCGCACCTCCAGGATCTGTCCTCCGCCCCGGGCCAGGCTGACCAACCACAAGAGCAGAAAGTTGACTCCCCCGGCGGCCAGCCCTCCCAACAGCTTCCGGGCGGGCCAACGGCAGGCACACACCAGGCCACCCACCAGGCCACCCAACACGCAGGCCAGGGCCACCAGCTGCAGCTGGGCGCTCTCTTGCAGCACCCCGCCGGAGATGGCCGCCGCACCCAACAGCAGCACCAGCAGCTCCACGGCCACCGCCACCGCGCTCCCCACGGCCACGCCCAAGCCCATCTGGCCCGGGTTCCCCCGTTTCACATCCTCATTGCGCAAAAAAAGCACCCCTTTCCACATGGTTACTTTACCATATGCAAAGGGGGTGCTTCTCATGCGGCTCTTACTTTTCCTTCTTGTCCTTCTTCTCCTGGGCGGTGGCATTCTGGTCCGCCTGGGTGCCCTTGCTGGAGATGGCCCATTTGGTGAACTCGATGCGCACGCGGTCGGCGCCGGTCTCCACAACAATGGTCTCCTCCTTGATGGCACAGATGGTTCCCACAACGCCGCCAATGGTGGTGATCTGATCCCCCACCTTCAGACTCTCGCGCATGGCGGCAGCTTCCTTTTTCTTCTTGTTCTCGGGGCGAATCAGGAAGAAATAGAAAAAGGCGATCATGAGCAGAATCATGAGAAATCCTGACAATGTCTCAGCGGGCATAGCTACGTCTCCTTCGTATGTTTATTTCATCACGGGGTACAACATAGGACATTATACCCGTATTTTACCTGGAACACAAGTCCTTTTTTTGCGTTTCCCCGTTACGGCATCCGCTGGGCCAGCTTTTGGGAGTACTCCTCCCGGAACTGCTGGAAGGTGCCCTCATCCAGGGCCTGGCGAATGCGCTCTGCCAGCTTGTTATAAAAATACAGGTTGTGCATGACCGCCAGGCGCATTCCCAGCATCTCTCCGGCAGTGAACAGGTGGCGCACATAGGCCCTGGAGAAGTTGCGGCACACAGGGCAGTCGCACTCCGGGTCAATGGGCCGCTCATCGGTTTTATACCGCTCGTTTTTCATATTCATCCACCCGCTCCAGGTAAACAGCTTGCCATGGCGGGCGTTGCGGGCGGGCATGACGCAGTCGAAGAAGTCCACCCCCCGGGCCACCGCCTCAATGATGTTGGAGGGTGTGCCCACCCCCATGAGGTAGCGGGGCTTGTCCTGGGGCATATAGGGCTCCACGGCGTCGATGATGTCGTACATCACCTGGGTGGGCTCCCCCACCGCCAGGCCGCCGATGGCATAGCCCTCGCAGTCGATCTTGGCAGTCTCCTTCATGTGCCAGATCCGCAGGTCGGGGAAGGTGGCCCCCTGGTTGATGCCGAAGAGCATCTGATGGGGATTCACTGTGTCGGGCAGAGCATTGAGCCGGTCGTGCTCCACCTTGCACCGCTGGAGCCACCGCAGGGTGCGTTCACAGGAGGCCTTGGCGTACTCATAGGTGGCCGGGTTCTCCACGCACTCGTCAAAGGCCATGGCGATGTCAGAGCCCAGGTTGGACTGGATCTGCATGGACTCCTCCGGCCCCATGAAGATCTTGTGCCCGTCGATGTGGGAGGCGAAGGTGACCCCCTCCTCCTTGATCTTCCGCAGCGACGCCAGGGAGAACACCTGGAACCCGCCGGAGTCCGTCAGGATGGGGCCGTCCCAGTTCATGAACTTGTGGAGGCCGCCCATCTGGCGGACGATGTGGTCGCCGGGCCGCAGGTGCAGGTGGTAAGTGTTGGAAAGCTCGATCTGGCAGCCCACCTCTTTTAAATCCAGGGCGCTGACGCCGCCCTTGATGGCCGCCTGGGTGCCCACGTTCATGAACACCGGGGTCTGGACCACGCCGCCG
>DVKO01000144.1 GCA_018715985.1 Candidatus Enterenecus avicola | reverse complement strand
GGGGGAATTTCCATGACCGAAGATGAAGCCTACAAAGTGCATATCCAGTACACATTCAATGCCTTTTGTAAGATTGTCATTCGTCACGCAGCCATAGACAAGATTTTGAAGCTGCGCCGGAGGTGGGAACGGGAAGTTTCCTTTGACTACCTGATGAATGAAAAGTTTGTCCAGCTTGCCGAGCCGGAGCAGCTTGAAGAATATCTTTTTACCGCCTGCGGCCAGACCGCCGTTCTGTACCATGCGGAACTTGCCGCCGTCCCTTGGCCTTGGCCACCTGAATGCGCCCTGATGGTACACCGCCACACCGGCGGAGTCGTACCCCCGGTACTCCAGCCGGGACAGGCCGTCCAGCAAAATGGGGGCCGCCTGTTCCCTGCCCGCATAGCCTACAATTCCACACATGGTTACATCCTCCTCCCAGTTTTGCCTGAAATGCAGACACAACGCCCCGGTACAAGGCGTTGTGTCCAAATATCCTCACCGGTCTGAGACCTGGCTGTCAATGTGGGCGTCGATCTGCCGGGTAAATTCCAGCGCTGCATTGTGCCCCATCTTCTTGTTGCGGTTGTTCATGGCCGCCACCTCCAGGATGACCGCCAGATTTCGTCCGGGCTTGACAGGTATGGTCAGGGTGGGCAGTTCCACCCCCATCACCTCTGTGAAGAACTCGTCTGCCCCCAGGCGGTCGTACATGGCGCCCTCCTGCCAGTTCTCCAGCTTCACCAGCATATCAATGTTGGTCTCGAATTTCACCGCCGACATACCGAACAGGCGGCGCACATCCACCACGCCGATGCCTCGGAGCTCAATGTAGTGGCGGATGAGTTCGGGGGCGGTGCCCACCAGGCGGTTGTTGAAGCCCCGGCGGATCTCCACCGCGTCGTCGGCAATGAGCCGGTGGCCCCGCTTGACCAGCTCAATGGCCGTCTCGCTCTTGCCCACACCGGACTCCCCGGTGAGGAGCACCCCCTCGCCGTACACCTCCACCAGCACGCCGTGGCGGGTGATGGTGGGAGACAGGGCCACCCGCAGGAAGGCGATCATGTTACTCATGATGTCGGCGGTGTTCTCCTTGGTGCGCAGCAGCACCTGATCGTACTTCTTGGCAGACTCCACACACTCAGGATATGGCTCCAGGCCCCGGGCGATGATTACCGCCGGGGTGTGATAGGAAAACAGCTGGTCAAACCGCTCGGTGCGCTCGGCGCTGCTCAGCTCCTGCAAATAGGACCACTCCACCAGGCCCAGAAGTTGCATCCGCTCCCGGTCAAAGTAGTCGAAATAGCCCGTCATCTGCAGGCCGGGACGGTTCACGTCCTGAATGGCGATCTGACGGTCCCGATAGCCTGCCGGGCCGTACAACACCTCAAGATGAAACTGGTCAATGATGGTGCCCAATCCGATCGTAGGCCCTTTTCCCATGGTTTCACGCCCTTTCCTCGTGTTTTGTGTTTCCATTCTACCACAAAGCCCCTGCGAAAAAAATACTTGTTTTTCAAAAATGCCCCTTGATTTTATCTCAGCTTTCTGGTAAGATATCGTAGTTATCGTATGAATGTAATTCCAACCAGCGAGGAGGTTTGTAGATATGGCCAAATGTGAGTTTTGTGGTAAGGGCGTGAACTTCGGCATCCAGGTTTCTCACTCCCACCGCCGCTCCAACCGTCCTTGGAAGCCCAACGTCAAGCGCGTCAAGGCTGTGGTGGACGGCACCCCCAAGCACGTCTATGTGTGCACCCGCTGCCTCCGTTCCGGCAAGGTCACCCGTGCTGTGTAATTCCATACACTCATGACTCAAAGCCCTGTACCGCATGGTACAGGGCTTTCGTCGTTGTATGGGAAATGGGTCAGCGGGGATATTTCTGGAGCATCTCTGCTTTCAGCTGCTCCCAGGCTTCCACCACTTCGGGGGTGGTCCCAAAAAATTCGTTGTCCTTGACCTGGGCATAGGGCAGAGCCGTTCCACCGATTCCCGATGGGATCGCCACCGCATTGTCTATGTGGTCATAACAGAACACCGGAGACAAAGAAAATCGCACCCACTCCCCTGTCGATGACTCAACTCCACTGCAGCTCTGATAAACCGGCAACGAAGAATCCAAAGTGTCGATCTCTTTGCTCACAAACACCAGGTACTCTCGGCCCACATCCATTACATTGACAAATCCACGCTCGATGGAATATGGCTCCACAAACGAGATGCTCCACCCTCTTTCATATAGGTAGAACTCCTGTCCCACCTGTAAGTCTTCCCCAGCGTAAACCTGCTTCACCTTGACCTTTTGCTGTGCCTCTCCAGGTAGAACTTCCAGGTCGCCCAACACCTCCACCCGCAGAATATTGGGGGCCAAAGGTAAATATTCTCTCATGATCTGACAGCGTTCCACCCCTTTCCCTTCATGGAGCGATGCGATGGTAAAATTATCCTTCCAGTTCTCTCCAGACGTGTAATCCGTGAGGGTGGTCCTGGTATACCCGCCATATAGAACAGCCGCCACCGTCAGAGCTGCCATGGGCAGCAACACCCACCGCATCTTCATCCCACACCCTCCTCTCTCAGTCTGCCGCTGGCCAAGCGGTACACCTCATCGGAGAGCAGACAGATATCCTCATAGTTGTGGCTGGCCAGGAGCACCAGAGCGCCCCGTTCCTTCTCCTGGGTGATGATCTCCCGTACCTGGGCCACCGCCTCGCTGTCCAGAGCGTTGGTGGGCTCGTCCAGCATGAGCACATCGGGTTTTTCCATGATGGCCTGGGCAATGGCCAGCCGCTGCTTCATACCCAGAGAGTACTTGCCGTAGGTGCGCTTGTCATCGGGTTCCAGCCCCACCCGCTCCAGCACCCCCCGCAGGTCCGCCTGGGTGCACTTTTTTTGAATGTTGGCCTTATTCTAATTTTTTGTTCGTCGTTTTGTTGATAACTGGCGGTAATTCTTTCGTAACATTTATACACTTTTACCATTTTTCTTAATTTGCTCTTAAAAAAGAAGTGCGGAGGGACCTTTGCGTCCCTCCGCACGTTGTATCGATGCAATTTCTCGCGGTTACAGCCAGATTTCTTCCAGCTCCAGCTCAGAGCGGCGCTCCCGCACCATCAGCTGGGCCAGGATCACATGGGGATCTTTCCCCTCATAGAGCACCTGATAGGCGCCCTCTGCAATGGGCATCTCCACCCCCATCTTTCGGGCCAGCTGACGGGCAGAGGCAGCGGCGTAATAGCCCTCCACCACCGTTCCATCCTTGCCGCCCACGGCCTCCTCCACGGGAGTGCCCTGGCCGATGGCGATGCCGGCCCGACAGTTGCGGGAGTGTACCGAGGTACAGGTGACCACCAGATCACCCAGGCCGGACAGGCCGGCAAAGGTCTCCTTGTGAGCCCCCATGGCCACCCCCAGCCGGGCCATCTCGGTGAGGGCTCGGGTCATGATGAGGGCTTTGGTGTTGTCCCCATAGCCCATGCCCATGCAGCAGCCGGTACACAGGGCCACCACGTTTTTCAACGCCGCCCCGATCTCCACCCCCAGAATGTCCGGGGAAGTGTACAGGCGCATATTGCGGTTCATGAACAGGTCCTGGGCCAGCATGGCCGCCTCCTTGGACTCGGAGGCCACCACCACGCCGGTGGGCACGCCTCGGGCCACTTCCTCCGCATGGGACGGCCCGGAGAGCACCACCACCGGGCAGCCGGAAATCTCCTCCTCAATCACCTGATGGAGAAGCAGGCCGGAGTCCTTCTCAATGCCCTTGGCCACACTTACCAGCACCGTACCCTCCCTGAGGTAGGAGGCAATGCGCCGGGCGGTGGAGCGCACGGCAAAGGAGGGCGTAGCCAGTACCACCACCTGACTCTGGGACAGCACGCTCAGATCCGTGGTCAGCAGCAGTTCTCCCGGCAGTTCAACGCCGGGGAGCACCGGGTTTTCCCGGCTCTCCTGCATCTGGCGGCACTTATCTTCTCGACGGCACCACAGGGACACCCGGTGTCCGTTTTTCAGCAGCACCAGAGCCAGAGCCGTACCCCAGCCGCCGCTGCCCACTACCGTGATGTTCATGCCTGCTCCTCCTGACTTTTTCTCTTTTCTTCCTCAGAAGTCTCCTGGTCTGTGGAAGTTTCCTCCTCTGCAACAGCTTCTTCCACTCCCTCCAGGGCATCGTTCTCCTGCGTCTGGACAGTTTCTTCCTCAAAGTTCTCCTCATGTGTGGAAGTTTCCCCATCCTGGTCAGGGGTCTCCTCCGCCGTGTCGGCGGGCTGCTCCTCCTGGACGCTCTTCTCATCCGCTTCCGGCTCCCCTGCCGGGTGAGGCATCTCCCCTTCCTGGGCTTCCGGTTCGGCCTCTTCCACCGCCTCAGGTTCCGCCTCCTGCTTTTTGTGGCGGGTAAACTTGGACTCGGTGCCATTGGCCAGGCGGACAATATTGCCCCGGTGTTTCCACAGGATCAGACCGCCGATCACCACAGACAGCACGGTAATGAGTACATTTTGATAGACGTACCAGGTGACGAAGGGGAAGGACAGACCGGCCCAGCAGGAGCCCAGAGAGACATACCGGGTGGCGAGGGCCAGGATGAGAAAGCCGCCCCACACCACCAGGGCCACCCGCCAGTCGATCATCAGGGCGATGGCGCCGCCAGACAAAATTCCCTTGCCGCCCCGGAACTGGAAGGTGATGGGGAACATATGGCCCAGCAGGCAGAACAGACCCGCCCAGTATTTGCTCAGGGTGACCAGCTCGGGCGAGATGGAGTGGGCGATCCACATGGCAAAGAGCACCGCCACCACCGCCTTCACCGCATCTGAGAGGATGACCACCAGGGTCAGGGGGCCGCCAAAGGTGCGGTAGAAGTTGGTCAGACCGGCGTTGCCGCTGCCGTGGTTGCGCACATCGTCCCGCAGGATGTACCGGGACACCACCACAGCACCGTTGAAGCAGCCCAAAAAGTAGGCCAGTACCGCCACACCCACCGCCGCCAGGGCCAGCCAGCCCCCGGACACGTGGGCGGATTCCATCACATAGTTCAGCATGGATTACTCCTCCTTATCGCCCTTCTGCCGGATGGTGATGCGCACGGGGGTACCCACCAGTCCGAAGGTGGCGCGAATCTGGTTTTCGATATACCGCTGATAGGAAAAATGGAATAGCTTTGCATCGTTGCAGAAAATGACAAAGTGAGGGGGTTTGACCCCAATCTGGGTCATATAATAGATTTTCAGCCGCCGGCCCTTGTCCGTGGGAGGCTGTACCCGGGTCTGGGCGTCCGCCAGCACCGAGTTGAGCACGCCGGTTGGAATGCGCATGGCCGCCTGGTTGACCACGTTCTGGATGAGCTGGAACAGCTTTTCCACACGCTGGCCCGTCATGGCGGAAATGAAGATGATGGGCGCGTAGGTCATGTAGGACAGATCCCGGCGCACCTCGTCCTCCATGCGCTTCATGGTCTTGTCGTCCTTTTCCACGGCGTCCCACTTGTTGACCACGATGATGCAGGCCTTCCCCGCCTCGTGGGCCAGCCCCGCCACCTTGGTGTCCTGTTCGGTGACTCCCTCCTGGGCGTCGATCATAATGAGGCAAACGTCGCTGCGCTCAATGGCCATGGTGGCCCGGAGCACCGAAAACTTCTCGATGCGGTCGTCCACCTTGGACTTCTTGCGCATTCCGGCAGTGTCAATGATGAGGTACTTGCCGGTGTCGTTTTCAAAGTAGCTGTCCACGGCGTCCCGGGTGGTGCCCGCCACGTTGGACACGATCACCCGCTCCTGACCCAGGATGCGGTTGGTCAGGGAGGACTTGCCCACGTTGGGCTTGCCGATGATGGCCACCTTTACCACATCGTCCTCCACCTCTTCCTCCTCCTCGGGGGGGAAGTAGGCCAGGCAGGCGTCCAGCAAATCTCCGGTGCCGTGGCCGTGGACGGCGGAGATGGGGTAGGGGTCACCCAGACCCAGGTTGTAGAACTCGTAGATGTCCGGGTTGGTGGGCCCGGTGGAGTCCATCTTGTTCACCGCCAAAATCACCGGCTTCTTGGAGCGCTGGAGCATCCCCGCCACCTCTTGGTCGGCGGCGGTCATGCCGGTGCGGATGTCACAGACAAGGATAATCACCGTGGCGGACTCAATGGCGATCTCCGCCTGGAGTCGCATGAAGGACAAAATCTCGTTGTCGGTGCCCGGCTCAATGCCGCCGGTATCCACCAGGTCAAAGGTACGGCCCAGCCATTCCGCCTGGGCGTAAAGGCGGTCACGGGTGACCCCCGGGGTGTCCTCCACAATGGACAGGCGCTTGCCCGTCAGCTTGTTGAACAGCATGGACTTGCCCACGTTGGGGCGGCCGACGATGGCCACCAAAGGTCTTGCCATGAAAAATCCCTCCTTACATACAGAATTCAGTATATCAAACTTCTCAGAAGATGAAAAGCAGTTCTTGACAAAATCAGGTATTTCAGCGTTTTTCATCAGGGGACAGTGTAAAAGAGGCTGTCGCAAAGCGCACTTTGCAACAGCCTCTTTTTCCTCAACAGGCGATCACTCGCTGACAGTAACCTCACGACCATTGTAGGTCATGCAGTTCTTGCAGACGCGGTGAGGCAGGCGGACAGCACCGCACTTGGGGCAGGTGTTGACACCGGGAGTCTCCAGCTTCCACACGGAGCTGCGACGCTTGTTTCTGCGCTGCTTGGATACTTTACTCTTAGGGACGGCCATTTTGACACCTCCTTATCGGTCAATGTCCGCAGACATATGTTTCACAATATCATCCATCCTGACCCAACAGCTGGGCCAGCTTGGACAGACGGGGATCAATCTCCTTCTTGCAACGGCAGGGCTCACGGTTCAGGTCTGCGCCGCAGCCCGGACACAGCCCCTTGCAGTCTTGAGAGCAGAGATTCTTTGTGTCCATATTCAGGAGGAACACATCACCCAGCAGCTCCTCCAGATCCAACTGCATATCCCCATCCAGCAAAATGATGTCATCATTTTCCTCATCTTCCAACTCAGCAGCCAGCATGGACTCGAAGTCCACCCGCCTCTCCTTGGAAAAAGGTTGGGCGCAGCGGTCGCAAGTCAGCGACAGGGTGGTGACCATGGTGGCCTGGAGCAAAAGAACCCCCGCCATATTCCGCACTCTGCCTTCCACAGTGACAGGTTGGGATACAGGGTGTTCCCCATTCCACTCCAGCTGGCTCAGGTCCATCTGGAAGGCAAAGGGGAGGGTACTGCCCGGCTCCCGGGCGATTCGCTTCAAATCCAGTTTCATCGGTACACCTCGCATAACGACACAAATGGTATTATACTCAATACCCTCTCACTTGTCAAATGCTTTTTTACAATTTATTCGCTCTTTTTTTTCACCGGAAAACATGGTACACTGGAGGCAGTGAGTTTGAACCACCAGGAGTGATCTCGGTTGAAGGAATTTACCATTGGAAAAAATGACGCAGGTCAGCGGTTGGACCGCTGGCTGGCCAAAACCGTCCCCCTCCTCCCCGCCCCGCTGGCCCAGAAATACATCCGCCTCAAGCGGGTCAAGGTCAACGGCAAGGGCTCCAAGCGGGACGTGCGCTTGTCGGTGGGAGACATACTGCAATTATACATCAACGACGAGTTTTTTCAAACCCCCAATCGGGAAAATGCCTTTCTCTCGGTGTTCAAGCCCCAGCTGGACATTGTCTACGAGGACGAGCACATCTTGCTTTTGAACAAGCGTCCCGGTATGGTGGTCCACCCAGACGAGCAGGAGCGGGTGAACACCCTGCTCACCCACATTCAGGCCTACCTCTATCAGAAGAAGGAGTGGTCCCCCTACTGGGAAAATTCCTTCGCCCCCGCCCTGTGCAACCGCATTGACCGCAACACCGGCGGCATTGTCATCGCCGCCAAGACCGCCGAGGCCCTGCGCATTATGAACCAGAAGATCAAGGACCGGGAACTGACCAAGCTGTACCTGTGCGTCATCCGGGGTGAGATGCGCCCCCGGAAGGGCGAGCTGAAGGGTTTCATCCTCAAGGACGAGAACAAGGCCCAGGTGAAGGTGTACGACCACCCCATCCCCGGCGGCAAAACCGCCCTTACCTTATATAATACGCTGGCCTGTGAGGGCGGGCTGTCCCTGGTGGAGTGCGACCTCATCACCGGGCGCACCCACCAGATCCGAGCCCAGTTCGCCGCCGCCGGCCACCCCCTGCTGGGGGACGGCAAGTACGGCCGGGAGCGGGACAACCGGCAGTTTGGCCGCAGCTACCAGGCCCTGTACTCCTACAAACTGCGCTTTGCCTTCACCACCGACGGCGGATGTCTGGCCCACTTAAACGGCATGGAGTGGACGGTGCGGGACATCGACTTTGTCCCCCAGTATTTCCCCAAATTCGCCGCCGGGTGGCTCCCCCAGAAATAGCCCGTTTTTCTCCTCCATTTTTCCAAACTTCCCGGGAAAACCCCATCTTCAGGCCGCCAAACAGGCGGCCTGATTCATTTCCTTTTTTGCGCAAACTTTTTTCAAAAAAATGATTGACATTTCCCCATCGACATAATATAGTTTATCTCGCTATCCGTGAAACCCCGGGCCAATTTTTGGCTGTCCGCTGGAGGGCACTTGCCGGGACAAATATCGAGGGAGCTGACATTTTAGAAAACAACCATAGAAATGAGGGAGGACAAATGTCCAAGGAATTGATCCGCCTGAAAGACTGCGTCATGGCCTACGACGATGGCGTGGTGCTGGACCACATCAACCTGTATATCAACGATAAAGAATTCCTCACGCTGCTGGGTCCCAGTGGGTGCGGCAAGACAACCACGCTTCGCATCATCGGCGGGTTTCTTTCGCCTACCTCTGGGGACGTTTTATTTGACGGCGTGAGGATCAATCATGTCCCGCCCCACAAGCGGGAAGTGAACACCGTATTTCAGAAATACGCCCTGTTCCCCCACCTGAACGTATACGAGAATGTGGCCTTTGGCCTGCGTCTGGGCAAAACGGTTACCAATGTGGTAAACGGGAAGTCCACCGCCAAGAAGGTGAAAATTCCCGAGGCGGAAATTCACCAGCGGGTCATGGAGATGCTGGAGATCGTCAACCTCAAGGGCTTTGAAAAGCGCTCCATCTCCGCCCTCTCCGGCGGCCAGCAGCAGCGGGTGGCCATCGCCCGGGCCCTGGTCAACCGCCCCAAGGTGCTGTTGCTGGACGAGCCCCTGGGCGCTTT
This sequence comes from Candidatus Enterenecus avicola, assembly GCA_018715985.1. Classification (GTDB taxonomy): domain Bacteria; phylum Bacillota; class Clostridia; order Oscillospirales; family Oscillospiraceae; genus Enterenecus; species Enterenecus avicola. Next base: position 22,151 of record DVKO01000144.1, on the reverse strand, counting down.
GGATATGCGCCTGCGCAAGGATATGCAGAACGAATTGAAGCGCATCCAGCAGGAGATGGGCATCACCTTCATCTATGTCACCCACGACCAGGAGGAGGCCCTGGCCATGAGCGACACTGTGGTGGTCATGGACGGCGGCCGCATCCAGCAGATCGGCACCCCTGAGGACATTTACAACGAGCCCAAAAACGCCTTTGTGGCCGACTTCATCGGCGAGTCCAACATCATCGACGGCATCATGCGGGCCGATGAGCTGGTGGAGATCTTCAACCGGAAGTTTCCCTGCCTGGACCGTGGCTTTGCCAAGGACGAGCCGGTGGACGTGGTCATCCGCCCCGAGGACGTGGACATTGTGGCGGAGGATCAGGGCCGGCTCAAGGGCACCGTCACCTCGGTGACCTTCAAGGGGGTCCACTACGACACCATTGTGGATTTCTATGGCTTTAAGTGGCTGATCCAGACCACCGATTACCACCCTGTGGGCAGCGTCATCGGCATTCAGCTGGACCCCGACTGCATCCACGTGATGAAAAAGAGCGAGTACTCCGGGATGTTCGGCGACTACTCCTCCTACTCCGAGGAATACGAAGAGATCGGTGATGCGGACTATGAGCCCGAGGAGGAGGAGAACGGGCATGAAGAATAAGCGTTCCCTCCTGGCCATCCCCTATGTGGGGTGGATGGCCCTGTTTGTGGTGGCTCCCATCGTCATGGTGGTGATCTACGCCTTCACCACCGCCGACTTCTCGGTCACCGGAGAGAATTTCACCCGCATGGGTACCTTTACGGTGATCTTCACCCGGTCCTTCAAGCTGGCCATCATCGCCACCCTGGTCTGTCTGCTCATCGGCTATCCCCTGTCCTACGCCATGGCCCGGGAGGGCAAGGGCTTCCAGCGGGTGGCCATGCTGCTCATCATGCTCCCCATGTGGGTCAACTTCCTGCTGCGCACCTACTCCATGATGTCCATTATGGAGAACAACGGCCTCATCAACCAGTTCTTTGCCGCCATCGGCCTGTTTGACCTCATCAACGGCATTTTTGGCACAGACATACCGTATTTTAAGATGATCGGCACCCAGGGCGCCGTGGTGGTGGGTATGGTATACAACTACCTGCCCTTCATGGTACTGCCCATCTACTCCACCCTCATCAAAATGGACAACACCCTGCTGGAGGCCGCCCGGGACCTGGGGGCAGACAGCGCCGCCGTGTTCCGCAAGGTGATCCTGCCCCTGTCCCTGCCCGGCATTCTCTCCGGCGTGACCATGGTGTTTGTCCCCTCTGTGTCCACCTTTGCCATCTCCCGGCTGCTGGGCGGCGGCATTCAGATGCTGCTGGGCGACCTCATCGAGCAGCAGTTCCTGGGCGGGGCCTACAACCCCCACCTGGGCTCTGCCATCGCCCTGGTGATGATGGTCATTGTGGTGGCGTGTATGTGGGTGATGAATCGCTTCGGTGAGGGCGAAGAACAGGCGGTGATGCTATGAAAAAGAAAACCAACCTGGGCAACCGCCTGCTCATCGGCATCGTCTTTTTCTTCCTCTACGCCCCCATTTTGCTGCTGATTTTCTTCTCCTTTAACGATGCCAACTCCAGCGTCATCTGGCAGGGCTTCTCCCTGCGGTGGTACACCAAGCTGTTTCAAAATCAGCTCATCATTCAGAGCGTGTATAACACCCTGCTGGTGTCCGCTCTGGCCACCATCATCGCCACCATCGTGGGCACCTTCAGCGCCATCGGCCTGTACTCCATGCGCCGCAAGTTCCGCAACCCCCTGATGACCGTCAACAGCATTCCCATGATGAACGCCGACATTGTCACCGGCGTGGCCATGTGTCTGTTCTTTGTGGCGGTACTGGGAGGGTGGAACTACCTGGCTGCCAACTATCGCTTTACCGTCAACCTCTTTGGCGCCGTCTACCGCATCACATTTCCCCAGCTGTCCCTGGGCTTTGGCACCCTGCTCATCGCCCACATCACCTTCAACATCCCCTATGTAATCCTCTCCGTCTCGCCTAAGCTGCGGCAGATGGACAAAAACCTGGTGGATGCCGCTCAGGATCTGGGCTGCACCTGGGTACAGGCCTTTTTCAAGGTCATCCTGCCGGAGATCATGCCCGGCATCGTCTCCGGCGCCCTCATCGCCTTTACCATGAGCGTGGATGACTTCGTCATCTCCTACTTCACCGCCGGCTCCGCCACCTCCACCCTGGCCATGCAGATCTACTCCATGACCAAAAAGGGAGTCACCCCCGAGATCAACGCCGTGTCCACCATCCTCTTTGTGGTGGTGCTGGTGCTGCTCATCATCGTCAATGTCCGGGAGATCCGGGCGGAAAAAGCCGCTGCCAAGCGGGTCTATTAACTGGACTCACTGCCCTTCCGGCATGAGGAAATATATTTATTTTGTTTGGAGGAATGATCAATTGAAAAAACTCACTGCTTTGACCCTGGCCTGCACTCTGGCCGCCAGTCTCGCCCTCACCGGCTGCACCATCGAGCGGGTAGACGGAACCAGCACCGGCGGAAGCTCCACCGACAACGGCGGCTCCACCGGCAACACCCAGACCGACGGCAAGCGAGTGCTCAACGTGTGCAACTGGGGCGAGTATATCGACCTCGATCTCATCCAGGAATTTCAGGAGAAAACCGGCATTCAGGTCAACTACCAGACCGCCGAGAGCAACGAGTCCCTGTATTCCCTGCTGAAAACCGGCGGCGCCAACTACGACGTCATCTGTCCCTCCGACTATATGATTTCCCAGCTCATTGAGGAGGATATGATCCAGAAGCTCAACTACGACAACATCCCCAACTATGAGAAGATTGGCGATCAGTTCAAGGGCCTGGCCTTTGACCCCAACAATGAGTACACCGTTCCCTACACCTGGGGCACCCTGGGCATCATCTACAACAAGGCTATGGTGGACGGAGAGATCACCAGCTGGTCCTCCCTGTATGACGATGCCAACAAGGGCAACGTGCTGCTCATCAACAACTCCCGGGACGCCTTCGGCAACGCCCTCATTTACCTGGGCTACTCGGTGAACACCACCAACGAGGACGAGATCCGTCAGGCCTATGACCTGATTGCCGACGCCAACAAGCGTGGCATCTTCCAGGGCAAGGTGATGGACGAGGTGTTCAACAAGATGGAACAGGGCAACGCCGCCATTGCCACCTACTACGCCGGCGACTACCTGACCATGTACGAGGTCAACCCCGATCTGGCCTATGTGCTCCCCGAGGAGGGCGCCAACTGGTTTGTGGACGCCTGGTGCATTCTCAAGAACGCCCAGCACGTGTCCGAGGCCGAGGAGTGGATCAACTTCCTGGCTTCCACCGAGTCCTCCCTGGCCAACATGGACTACATCTGGTACGCCTCTCCCAACACCGAGGCACTGGAGCAGTACCCCGAGTACTACAAAGAGACCTACGGTGAGGATCTGGACATGGATCTCTACAACATCATGGCTCCCTCTGCCGAGGTGCTCAAGAAGTGCGAGAACTATGTGGTGCTCCCCGAGGAGACCCGCAACCTCTACAACGACCTCTGGATCCAACTGGGACTGTGATCCTTTCCCCCCAAAGGGAGTGAGCTTTCGCTCACTCCCTTTTTTATGGAAAATGTAGACATTTTCTCCCCATCGTGCTACAATACACCTAATATTTCTTCGATTTTGCCACAGCACTATGCGCAAAAGGGGGGATGGCTGTGGAAATTCAACTGACCGCCCGCTCCGCTGCGGAATATGACTATCTCCGCACGGGAACCATGACGCCGAAAATGGCGTCTGAGTATTTACAGGAGGGCCGCATCGTTCTGCGCACCTTTTCTGAGACCCTGCGGGAGCAGTACCCCTACCCGGATCTGGCCCTGCGCCTGACCACCTCTCTTCAGGCCTATGAGACGGATGCCACCCCCGAATCCGTGGCAAGGAAGGTCCATAATTGGCTGGATGGAAGGAATCAGCCCACCCGGCGCGAGGACATCTTTCGTATCTCCTTCGCTCTGGATCTCACAGAGTCTCAGGCCAGTTTTTTATTGGGACAGTGCACCGGATACGGCATCCACTACCGAGACCCCCAGGATGTGATCTACGCCTGGTTTCTCCGCAACGACCGGGGGTATGCCGAGGCCCAGTCGTTTTATCATGCCCTCCCCCCTGCTCCCCGCCTCTCTGCCTATCCTCCCAAGAGCTGCGGGGCACACATCACCCGGGAACTGCAAGGCGTGTTCGCCAGCGTACACACGCTGCCCGGTCTGAAGCAGAGCTATCTGGACAACATCCAAAAGTTCGGTCAGCTTCATTACCGGGCCTATCAATATTTTGAGAAGTATCTGGGCCAACTCACCCACCCGGACACCGGCTGGGAAAGCGGCGAGGCGAATTACTCCCTGGAGCGTGTCATGGAGCAGTACCTGTCCCTGCATATGCCCTCCGGGCGCAACCGGGCGGGGTACTCCGTGGTTCAAAAGCTGCTCAAGCGCAACTGGCCCAATGCCACGGTGCTGAAAAACATCCAGGCCCATCGGGAGGACGTGCCCCGAAAGCTGCTGTTGCTGCTCTACATCATCACGGAAAACGTGGTGGATGACCAATACCATGAGGCAGATGAGGAATACCTCACCACCCGGGAGCGACTGGAGGACCACTGGTGGGTACTCAACGCCATCCTCACCGACTGCGGGATGCCCACCCTGGACCCCAGAAATGCCACCGACTGGCTGGTGATCTACGCTCTGAGCGCAGGGGAAGATGAGTCCATGAGCGAGCGAATGTCCCAGGTCATTGACCACCTGTTCTCCGACATTGGGCAGGAGCCTTGAATCCCCCCACGCAACCACAAGAAACCAGGCATAGAGCTCCGTACGGAGCTCTATGCCTGGTTTCTCTCTATCTGCACAAACTTGGATTTCCTGCTCAGCCCGGCACCCATTCTCGGGCGCTGCGGATGGCGGTGCCGCCGGTAAAGACGCCGGAGCCCCGCACGCTGATCACATTCTGGTCGTCAAAAAAGGAGTAGATCTGGCCCTGATTGTCCAGCGTCCCCCACACCTCCACCAGCTCACCCAGCACCAGCTGGCCGTGATTATTCACAACCCCCTCCACCACGGCAGGAGTGATGTCGGTGACGTCACTGGTGTGGACTGTGCCGTAGTTTTCCACCACGCCCTTCCAGCCCACGGTGAGGTGTGCACAGCAGGAATAGAACACGCCGCCGCTGTCCACTGTGATGGTTCCGCTGTCCAGGGACAGGTCGGCACACTGGTGGAGACGGCTGCCGCCGTCCACTTGGATATTGGCCTGCGAGAGAGTCAGGGCGCCAAGCTGGATGAACAGACTGTCATCCAGTTCCAGCAGTTCCAGATTCCATTTTTCTGGCTCTGCACCCTGCCCCACGTACACCATCCGGCTCTCCCCGGACAGGCGAACCCCCTGGAGCTCCGCCCCCTCATCCCGGTCATAGACCACCAGAGAGCGCTCCTCCACCGTCACCTCTCGGAGGTCCAAATGGCCGTCCCGGGTGTAGACCCAGGACTTTCCATTCACAATCAGCTGCCCGCTCTCCCCCTCGCACGTCCACGTCCCGATATTCTCCATCATGGCGTCATGGCTCACCGTAATGCTGTCACAGTGCAAAGTTCCGTTGTTGCACAAAATGGCCCCGTCCACCGTGATGGACGTGCCATGCGCCATAGTCAGGCTGCCCCCGCTGAGGTACACCGTCTTGGAGATGGTCAGATCCTCCTCCAGGGTAACATCTCCTGTCACCACTACCGTTTCCACGCTGTCATCGTCCAGGGCACGGAGAAACTGCTGTGCGTCGCTGACCTGGCTGCGTACGATCTCCTCCCCGCCGTCAATGCTTGTGAAGTCCACGCTCCACACCGTTCCCTCAATATTTCCTTCGATCTCGTTAAAGGACCGGGTGAGAAGCACTCCCTGGTTGGTATCCAGTGCGCCCCCCTGCTCCACCGTCAGGACACAGTTATAGTCATACAGATCCATCAGCCCCTGATTGGACAAGCTGCCCTGTCGAGACACGGTCAGCCGGCCGTTATTTTTCACCAGTCCGGCCACCAGCATGGAGCCTCCCAGCTGAATCGAGCCCAGGTTGTAAATCTCTCCTCCGGCCTCCCAGTGGCCGCCGGACACCTCCATGTGACCATAGTTCCACCAGCTGCACCGATCCAGATTGAACGCCCCTTCTTCCTCGCCGGTCACGGTGACGGTGCCGTAATTGATCCCATCACACAGCAGAAGGTTATACCCCGAGGTCTGGATCTCTCCCACATTGACCAGAGGATTCTGGGGGGACGCTCCGTTCCCATCATCCACCCACAGACCAAACTGGGCATCCAGCGTCCCGCGGTTGATGATTTGAGCGGAATCGCCTCCGACCCACACCCCACTTTGGATGGTTCCCTCATTGACCAGCAGGGCATTCTCCACCAAAAGCTGACCCTGGGCGGACTCTGCATCCAGGCTTCCCCGTTCGCTTACCCACAAAGGCACACAGACCGGAACCGGCTCCGTCAGGGTGATGGGGCCGTCAACCTGGATGGCGGAGGTCTCAGGATCCTCCGCTGCCTCTTGCAGCGCCTCCTGGGTGGACACCTGGACCGCATTGCCAAACAGCTCCGGCCTGGAGAGCAGATACACCGCTCCGTTGATGGAGGGTGTCCCATCCTGGATCAAATCCTCTGCGCCATCCAAGCTCATGGGCACATTCAGCACCGCCTGTCCCTCAGCCACGATGCTGCCGCCAGAGGTGAGCAGAGCTCCCATGCCGTTGACCTGGCCAGACACCCAGAGTACGCCCCCCGGGGTCAGGTTCAGCACCCCGTTGACCTCCAGGATACCGCCGTCCTCTACCAGCAGCGGCTTATTCACCGCCAGCTGGGTTGCCACGCCGTCGTCCACTTCCCCCCAGTCCACGACCCAGCTCACCTGCGTCCCCGCTTTGCACACCACCGCAGGCACCGTCTCGTCCGCCAGCGCCGCCAGCAGCTCCGAGCCGTCACTGACCGAAACTGCGTCGGCAAACAATTCCTCCCGCTCCAGTTGGGGCTGAACCGTGGAAACGCTGTGACCGGGCGTTGCCGTCCCCGGCCCCCCTGCCCGGTTCCACACCCACACAGCCAGCCCCACACACAGGGCCAGCGCCGCCACAGATGCCCAGATGGCCGCCAAACCCTTTCCCTTCTTCTTTTGGGATGCTGGAGGGATGTCCTTGTCCTGCTGGGCATCCTCGGTCATGGGTAGAGGAGCCTCCTGTTCCCCGCAGTCCTCCATGGGGAGCGGCTGGGACTGCGGCTCCTCTTTCCGGTACAGTCCCGTGTACAATTCCTCCACCGTCTGGTATCGGCGCCGGGGCTGAATGGCCATGCCTCTCAGCAGCGCCTCCTGCTGCCCAGGGGTGATGTCCACCCCCAAGTCCCGTGGCGGGATCAACTCGTCCTCCAAAATTCGATCCAGGGACTGGGGCGGCACTTTTCCCGTCAAACAATAATAGATGGTGGCAGACAGCGCATAGACATCCGTCCACGGCCCCTGCCCCTTGCGCTGGTACTGTTCAATGGGCGCAAATCCCTGCTTGAGGGCGATGGTCATAGTCTCCGTCCCCCGGGCCGACTCCCGGGCACAGCCAAAGTCCAGCAGGCGTACGTTGCCCCGCTCCAGCATGAGATTGTCCGGGCTGATGTCCCGGTGGATCAGCCCGGCGGCGTGGACCGCTCCCAGGGCGGAAAACAGGGGCTGGAGGAGTGGAAAGAGCTTGTCCGGCGGAATGCGCCCGCCGTATTGGGCGGTCAGATCCATAAAGTTGGTGCCCTCCACGTACTCCATCACGATATAGGCAGTGGAGTTGGCCTGGAAAAAGTCTCGTACCATGACGATCTCCGGCTGCTTTTCCATCCGGGCCATGGTTCTGGCCTCCTGGAGAAATCGTTTCAGCCCCTGCTGGTAGTCGCCGGAAGTAGTGCTCACCCGGCTGACCACCGACAGGGAACTGTCCGCAAAGCGGGACACCCGGTCCACAGGGAAGTACTCCTTGATGGCCACCTTCATCTCCAGCCGAAGGTCACAGCCGATATAGGTAATTCCGAAACCTCCCTCCCCCAATACTCGGCCCACCAGGTAGCGTCCACCCAGGATGGTGCCCAAGGGCAGGTGATGGGGCGCGGGGGTATAGGCCCCCTGGGTCAGGCCGCAGATGGGGCAGTTTTGTCCCGGTGCCACCCGGCTCATACAGTAAGGACAAAATTCTGCTGCCTCTCCCGTCAAGCGTTCCGCCTGTGGCTGTCTCCCCTCGTCGTTCATCACTCTGCCCTCCCTTCTCCGTCTGGTGCTCCCGCACCAGACCCCCATTGTCCCATGGTTGGCAGTATTATACCCTACCCCATGGGCCTGGGCAACCACATTTTCCCATGATGTGGTGAAATTTACGGGATGACCCCAATGAGGACCAGGTAGATTTTATCCCCATAGTACACCCCGCAGCCAAGGTCTGTGTAGAACTCCCCTTCCGGGTCCTCCGAGGCCTCCACGATGTCGTTGGACATATCCACCAGTTCGGACATCACCGTGGCGTTGTCGCTGTCTGCATCCAAGGTCCGGATGATCTCCCGTCCATAGCTCCAGCTGGCATTCGCCTCATCCAGGGCCGTGCCCCAGCTGTCTCCGTTGGGCCGGGTGTGCTGGTAGCTTTCAGACAATTCCTCTGCTCGGATCATGGCCGCCTCCACCACCTCACGCACCGGCACACTGTCCGGCTCACCGCTGCCCCGGGCGTCGGCCACGTTCCACACCGCCAAGCAGCTATACACCCAAGACTGGGTAAAGGTGCCGTCACTGACCCACACCGACTCCAGGTTCAAAAATCGGTCCAGCAGGCCCACCGGGAAGGAAATGTTGTCCGATAAATCGATCTCTGTCAGCTCCGGGGCATTGTCCAGGGCATCCACACAGATGTAGGTCACCGGCCAGCTCCCCACGGTGTCCGGCACCGTCAGCTCCACCGCCTGCTCCGGTGCATCCAGCAGCACATAGGTGTCCTGGTCTGTGCCCCCGTACACTGCGCCGTCATCTGTGACCTCAATCAGGATCAGCTCTCCTGCCCCGGTGTCCATATCGTGGAGGAACTGCACGCAGTCAGCGGGGAGAACCTCCCGCAGGCCCTTCTTTTCCTTGACCAGAACTGCCCGCAGAGAGGTGCATCCGTCGAAGCACCCCTCCCCTGCCTGGGAGATCACACTGTATGCGGTGACCTCACGGAGGTCTTTGCAGTCTCGAAACGCTCCCGCCTCGATGGTGTCCAGATAGATGGGGAGCGCAATGTCCTCCACACCATCCAGCTCTGCAAAGGCCTCCTCCCCGATGGCGGTGATCTCCATGTCATCCACCTCGTCCGGCATACTCAGAAATCCGTTGCTGGGGATCTCCCCGGAAAAGCCCACCAGAGTCACCTCGCCGTCGGACACCGTGTACTCATACCCCTCCTCATCCACCTGTACCTGTGGCACCGATGTGGAAGGGGCCGTTGCTCTCGTAGGGGCAGGGGCCGGTGTTCTCCGCGACGCAGTGGAGCGGGAGCCTCCGCTGAACGCAAGGATTGCCGCCACGATGCCGATCACCGCCACAAGACCGCAGGCTATGCCGATGGCAGCCCACTTCGCCCGGGGATTGCTCCACAGCTGTCCCCTTTCCCGCCGTCTTTGTGGCGTTGGGTCGGGTCGGGGTTCCGGCGTCGGACCGGGCTCCGGCGCAGAGGGAAGCCCCAGTTCCTGGGCCAACTCCTCCACCGTCTGGGTCCGCTGCGTGGGCTGGACCGTCATGCCGTGATAAATGGCCTGCTCCTGTGCTTCGGTCAGCCCCACGCCGAAGGAAGAGATGGGTTGCAGGCCATCCTGCTCCAACCGATCCATGGCGGAGGGGGGCATGACCCCAGTCAGCACATAGTAAAGGGTGGCACACAGGGCGTAGACATCCGTATAGCTGCCCTGGCCGCTGGTCAGGTACTGCTCCACCGGGGCGAACCCCTGTTTGAGCAGGACGGTCATGCTCTTGCTCCCCTCCATGCTTCGGGCCGATCCGAAATCCAGCAGCTTCAGGGTGCCGTCCGGCATCCACATGATGTTGTCCGGGGTAATATCCCGGTGCAGTACCCCCAGGCGGTGAATGGCGGCCAAATCCCGCAGCAGAGGGGGCAGCTTGGGCAACAGCTCTTGGGCCGGGATCCGACCGCCCATCTCCGCAGCCTTTTGGTGCAGGGGCTTGCCATCCAGATACTCCATCACCAGGTACGCCGTACCCATGCCCTGGAAGTGATCCATCACCCGAACCACCGAGGGGAAGTTGCCCAGCGTGGCCAGCATCCTGGCCTCCCCGCTGAAGTTCTCCAGGCCGCTTTGCAGCTCCTCCTCATGCCCCGGCTTGGGGATCACAGAATGGTCCGAGGTGCGCAATGCGCAGCGGGTGGGAAAATACTCCTTCACCGCCACCCGCTCTCCCCGCTCCTGATTGACGGCAGAGTAGGTGATGCCAAAGCCTCCCTGTCCCAGCACCTGCTCCAGGCGATAGGTATACAGAGTCCCACGGAGAAGGGTGCCCGGGGGCAGGCTGAGATTGTCCTCCTGTGGAATCAATCTCTGGCCGCACTGGGGACAGAATACCCCATCGGACGACTGGTGACAATGGGGACAGTAGTTCATATTATATTCCTCCCTTTCCCGTAATGACAAAGGTCTGTGCGTTGGAGCCCAGGCTGAACCGGTCCCCCGGCCGGAGGATCACCGCTTGATTGGCTGCCAGCCGCTGCCCGCCCCCCAGATAAGTGCCATAGCTGGAGCCCAGATCCTTCAAATAAATCTGGCCATCCACCACGGACACCTCACAGTGGACCCGGCTGATGCCTTTCACATCCTCAGGAAAAACCAGCTGGTTGTGCTGAGGATCACGCCCCATACGCACCGTCCCGGTGATGGCAAACCTCCTGCCTGCAAAGGCCCCTGTCTCCCCCTGGACCCGGTAGCCGCTGTCCCCGGCGATGACCGGCTGCGGCGGGCTGGGCTGGGCGGGGCGGGGCTCCACACTGGGGACGGGCCGGGGCTGTCTCCCTCGGGTCATCACCACGGCAATTACAACCCCTGCCACAATCACCGCAACGGCCAGGACGATCAGAATGACGGGGAGAAGAGAAACCCCTTTCCCGTTGTAGTCAATGCCCTGCTCCTCCAGCGCATCCCGGACATAGTCGATGTAAATGGCATAGTTCAGGCTCTCGGTGCCCTGGGCGGAGTAGGTATTGATGCCCACCACCTGACCATCCTGATTGACCAGAGGCCCGCCGGAGTTGCCGCTGTGAATGGTGGCGTCGTGCTGGATGACTGCCACATCATTTTCCGAGGCCATGGAGGTAAACCGGGAGATGATGCCGGTAGTCACTGTCACGTCGCTGACTTTCCCGTTGTAGGTCTGAGTATACGTGTAGATGGGCAGTTGAGCCCCGCCGTTGGGGTAGTAATTGCCGGAAAACACCCATCCCGTGGCCGTGGAAACGTCGTCACTGATGGCGGGAAAGCCCAGGGCGTACACCTGCTGACTGGTGTGCATGGTCTCCGCCCCTTCCGCCAATTCCAGAGCTGTCCGCCCTTCCACCGGCTCCAGCGCCTGGAGGATGGCGAAGTCATACTCCTCCGAGCAGTATCGCACATCGCATTCCACCATTCGGTTGGTGTTGGCATCGTATATGGGGGGCAGATCGTCCGCCAAATACAGCTCCCCATCCAGTTCCACCGCCCGCTGGGTGATGGTCAGGGAGTCGTCCCCCAGCATCAGGTATACCCGCTGGGCCTGGGTGAGACTTCCGTCCTCGTTTTCCACCGTCACCACGTGCCGGTTGGTGATGAAGATGTCCGTCTCCTCTCCCACGGTGCCCACCCCAAAGGCGGATCCAATGCCGGAATACACACTGCCGTCGGACCGCTGGGTCTCCGCATATACCTGCACCACGCCGTTGGCGACCTCCGCCACGCCCCGGTCGTCTCCGGCGGCAAATCCGGGTACAGTCAGCGCCATGGCCGTCACACCGGCCAACACCAGTCCACACAAGATTCGTTTCATTGCCATCCTCCTCTTTTTCTCATTGTCTCAGCCACACCGCTGCGGCCGAGTTGTTGTCACAGTCGGATGGAGCCCGCTGGTTCAGGCGCGCCCTCATGCGCTCCAGCCAGTCTTTCGGCCCCTGGGCGCGGGAGAGGGTCTCTTCCATTTCCTCCTCCAGCACATACTCCCAGAAGCCATCGGTGCACAGAAGAAATGCGTGGGTGCCGGGCTCCAGCTGTTCACCTCCTGTCTCCACCTTCACATCTCCCTCCTGGCCCAGTGCCCGGAGAATGCGGCAGCGGTCCTGGTGAAAGCGGACCTGATCCTGGGTGATGTCCCCCAGCCACACCGCCAGCTGGGATGCGCTGTGATCTTTGGTCTGGAACACCAGCCTCCCCTGGATAAAGTGGTAGATTCTGGTGTCTCCCACATGAGCCCAGGCAGTTTGTCCTCCTGCCACCGCCAGCGCAGCCACCGTAGATTTCATGGTGCATTGGGGGCTCTGGGCCGTCTGGATGGCCCGGTGGGCCCGGAGCACCAACACCCTCAGGTGTTCCGGGTCCGCCTGTCTCTCCCACCCGGCGCCAATGGTCCGGGCCGCCAGCCCGGAGGCCACCTGACCGCCGCCGTGGCCCCCCAGGCCGTCCGCCACCACCAGGCAAAGCTCACCTTCCCGGCCGGGTGTCCAGGCAATTGAGTCCTCATTGGCGCTGCGGCCGCCTTGGTCGGAATATGTGGCAAATTCCAGCATTCTCTCCCACCTCTTCCAGGTTGGTCAGCATTGCAGGATGACTGCGGTGTAGTTGTCCTGTCCCGGCCAGTGTTTCTCTGCAATCGCCTGGCCTATGGCGTCCGCAGCCGCCTGGGCCTCCAGAGCCAGTGCCTGGCACAGCTCCTGTCCGGTCAGGGCGTTGTACACCCCATCACTCATCAAAAGGAACCGATCTCCCGGCCGCACCTCCACCGGGGCACTGGGCTGGTCCAGCAGCTTCAGCTGGCCCATTCCCAGGTAACTGGTGAGCCCTGCCGCCCGGGGGTGGGTCTTGGCCTCTTCCAAGGTTCCCTCTCCATTCACTGCCCGCAGTTCCAGTTCCCGCTCATAATTGTGCTCCCGGTTGAGCTGCGTCAAAATTCCGTCCCGATACAGGCAGATCCGGCTGTCTCCCACAGACAGGAAATGGAAGCTCCCATCCTTCAGCAGTCCCAGCACCAGGGTAGAGCCGCATTGTCCAATGCGCTCCACCCCCAGCAGATGATTGACTGCCCCATTGGCTGCATACAGGGTTTTGAGCAGCAGCTGCTGTGGAGCCTCCCCGGGCAGGGCATAGAAGGCGTTCATTACGGCGGCCACCGCCGTCTGACTGACCTGGTCTCCGTCCTCCAGTCCGCCCATACCGTCTGCCACGGCCGCCAGAATGCCGTGGGTCTGGTACAGGTCCTCCGGCGAGACGGAGAAACAGTCCTGCTGGCTCTCCCGGTCCCCCACACAGTGGAGCTTGCCCACCTGGGGCTCCCGGCTCGCTTGGACGCTGGCAACGGCTCTCTTTCTCCGCCCCATCACCAGCGCCCCCGCGGCAGCTCCCACGGCTGCGGCCAGCAGCGCCACCAACACCAGTACCACCCAGACCCCCGCAGAGGTCCACGGGCCTTCCGTTTGGCCCTCTGTCATGGCCGAGGGGGCCAGGGTCACCGCCCCACTCTCGATAGGTGCACTCTCGATGGGTGCACTTTCCACAGGTGTGCTCTCCATCGGCGCAGTCGCTATGGGGGCGCTCTCCACAGGCATACTGTTGATCGGAATGCTGGTCACAGGGGTGCCCTCTAACATCTCATCCATCTCGGTAGACTCCCTCCCATCAGCCTCTCTTCCACTGGAAGTGCTCTCCGCACAGCGCCACAAAGACCAGCTTGGTGGTCCCCACGGAAATCACATCGTAATTGTGCAGCTCCACCGCATTGAGCACCGTTTTTCCGTTGACCTTGATGAGGTTGCGCCCCGCAGAGGGGCCCACATAGTAGACGATGTCTGTGTCATCATAGGCAATCATGGCATGATTCTGGCGGGAAATCTGCTGATCCCCTGCAATCCGCACATCTCCCATCTCACGTCCGATGTAGTTATATCCACTGTGCAGGCGGTAATCGTTGCCCCGCATGGGCCCCTCCACGCATACCAGCCATCCCACCACCGGCTCCGTGCCTCCCTGCACATTCAGGTCTCCTCCAATCATGGTTGGCTGGAACGGCACGGCCCCGGGGGTGTTTCGGTCCACAAAGGGCGGCTCGGTTTTGACAAAGCCTCCGCCAATCTCCCCAGCCCCCGATGGGGGGACACTGCCTGCGCCCCCATCTATGCCCTCCGTGGGCGGCACCCCGCCGCCCTGGGCGCACACGGGACAGGTGTTGTGAAGGGCAGAATTGTAGTAGTGACCGTTGGGACATTGAACCAGTTGATTCTTAATTTCCATATTGGCTTCCTCCTTAACTTTCTCACGGTTGTGTATCAAACAGAGAATTGAAACAGGTACTCCGGTGTGGCCAGATAAAACCGGGTGCCGGGCCCCACCGTCACCGGGTAGTTGGGGGGCAGTTGCCGGCCGTCTCCCAGAAATGTGCCGTACCCGGAGTTCAGATCCACCAGCACCGGCACCCCCTGCTGCCATCGAACCGCGCAGTGGTGGCGGCTGATGCCCGCGGCGTCAGGGGGAAAGTGGACGGCACAGTCGGTGTCCCGGCCCAGCATCAGGCCCCCGTCTCCCACCTGGTACACCTGCCCCTTGAGAGGCCCAGACAGACAGGTCACCGTCAGGCGGCCCGCAGGTTGTCTCCCGTAGCCGCTCCAACTGCGGCCGGGAGCTGTGGCGGGCGGCTGCGGCTGTGGCTGTGGAGGCCGAAAGTCCCGCTCGCTGACCAACACAGCGATGACAAATCCCAGCATCACCAAAAAGGACAGGAGAAACGGCCCTGCCACACCACACCAAATCAGCCCCCATCTTCCTATATTGGGCCGATACCGATACCGCCCCAGGAAAAACGGGATCAATCCCCACAGGCATCCGATCACCACCGTTGCCGCCACATAGATCATAAACCCCAACAATGCGTCCATGTACGATCCCTCCTCCATCTCTTTGGCAGATTTCCCTCTTACTTGCTTTCACTTTACCACGGTGTATTTCCCACTCGTCCAAGTTTTTTCCAGCGCCCATAGCGCCGGAGATTTTCTCCCTCCCCATCCTTGGTTTCCCTTGTCATGGGGCGCAAAATCAGGTACACTGTGTCCAGACAACACAAAGGAGGAATTCCCCATGTCCATTGAAATCGGCCTCAAGGGCCGCTGCGAGTCTGTGGTCACCCCTGAAAACACCGCTCTGTCTGTGGGCTCCGGCCTGGTCCCGGTCTTTGCCACCCCATATCTGGTAGCCCTCATGGAAAACGCCGCCTACACCTCCCTGATCCCCCACCTCGGCGAAGGCGAGGGCTCCGTGGGCACCCACCTGGATGTGGCCCACTCCGCCGCCACCCCTGTGGGGATGAAGGTATGGGCCGAGAGCGTGGTCACCTGCGTGGAGGGGCGAAAGGTCACCTTCCAGGTCCGGGCCTTTGATGAGCGGGGAGAGATCGGCTCCGGCACCCATGAGCGGTTTATCATCAACGCGGAGAAATTCCTGGCCAAAGCACAGAGCAAATTGGAGCGGTAAACGCACTAGGCGGAAGTGGCGTCTTACAACGTCCGCTTCCGCTTTTGCTTTCTAAAGATTGCAAACATGAGCTTGCCAGCCTGGATTTGCTCCGCAGGGTGACTTTCTTCCCGATCAGAAAGTCACCCCAGCGGAGCGTCCCTGGAGGGGCGCTGGTCTTGACCAGAGAAATTGGAGAAAGACACTTCTCCCAGAAAGGGCCAAGTCCAGGGCTTGACATTATCCTATCAATGTGCTAGGATAACCCTACCCCCCAGGGGGGTGTTATCCCAACACAAGGAGGGATGCGTCATGATGGCAGATGCCAAAACCGTGACACGTCTATTGAAAACCGCCCGGGGTCAACTGGACGGGATCTTAACCATGATCGAAGAGGACCGCTATTGCATGGATATCTCCCAGCAGCTGCTGGCGGTGGATGCCCTGGTGCGCCGGGCCAACAAAGAGGTGCTCACAGCCCACTTGAAGCACTGTGTGGAGCAGGCGGACACCCCCCAGGAGCGGGCCCAGAAAGTGGATGAATTGGTGTCCGCCCTGGGCAAGCTGCTGTAAAGGAGGCCAAAGTATGAAACAACGCTTTACCGTCACCGGCATGACCTGTGCCGCCTGCTCCGCCCACGTGGAGAAGGCGGTCAAGGGGTTGGACGGAGTGGAAGAGGTGCAGGTCAACCTGCTGGGCAACAATATGTCGGTGCGCTATCACGCCCCACTCACCGCTCAGGAGATCTGTGCGGCGGTGGCCAAGGCCGGATATGGAGCCACCCCCATGGGTGAGAAGGCAGCGCCAGCCCCCGCCGCTCCCCAGGACGAGGCTCAAAAGCACCTTAAATTTCGTTTCTTCTCCTCCCTGATTTTTCTCCTGCCCCTGTTCTACCTGTCCATGGGGCACATGATGGGCTGGCCCATTCCTCGCTTCTTCCACGGCACCCAGAATGCCATGGTCTACGCCCTCACCCTGTTCCTGCTCACCCTGCCCCCCCTCATCATCAACCGCACCTATTTTGTGGGTGGCTTCCGCTCCCTGTGGCACCGTGCCCCCAACATGGACGCCCTCATCGCCGTGGGCTCCTCCGCTGCCGTGCTCTATGGCGTCGTGGCCCTGTACGCCATTGGCTGGGGCCTGGGCCACGGGGACACCGCCCTGGTGGAGCGGTACGCCATGGATCTCTATTTTGAGTCTGCGGCTATGATCGTCACCCTCATCACTCTGGGCAAGTACCTGGAGGCCCGCTCCAAAGGAAAGACGGGGCAGGCCATCGCCCGGCTCATGGATTTGAGTCCCAAGACCGCCACGGTGCTCCGAGACGGTCAGGAGGTGACCATCCCCACCCAGGAGGTACAGGTGGGTGACCTGCTCCTCATCCGCCCCGGCTCCTCCCTGCCCGTGGACGGGGTGGTGGTGGGCGGTACCTCCAGCGTGGATGAGTCCCCCCTCACCGGGGAGTCCATTCCCGTGGACAAGGGAGAGGGGGACCGGGTCATGTCCGGCTGCCTCAACGGCGCCGGGATGCTCACCGTCCGGGCCACCCAGGTGGGTCAGGACACCACTCTGTCCCAGATGATCGCCCTGGTGGAGGAGGCGGCCTCCTCCAAGGCCCCCATCTCCCGGCTGGCGGACCGGGTGGCGGGGATCTTCGTCCCCGTGGTCATGGGCATCGCCCTTCTCACCGCCCTGGTGTGGCTGGTCAGCGGCCATACCGTGGCCCAAGCCCTCACCTCCGCCGTGGCGGTGCTGGTGATCTCCTGCCCCTGCGCCCTGGGGCTGGCCACCCCCGTGGCCATCATGGTGGGCACCGGCGTGGGGGCCCAGAACGGCATTCTCATCAAGTCCGCCCAGGCCCTGGAGCAGCTGGGCAAGGTCACCTGCGTGGTGCTGGATAAGACCGGCACCCTCACCCAGGGCAAGCCCCAGGTCACCGAGGTGTACCCCCAGGGGCAGCTGTCCCAGACGCAGCTGTTGACGGTGGCGGCCAGCCTGGAGTATCCCTCCCAGCACCCCCTGGGGCAGGCCATTGTGGCCCATGCCCAGACGCAGAATCTCCCTCTCCAGGAGGTAACGGACTTCCAGGCCGTCCACGGCCAGGGGGTCACCGGCACCCTCCAGGGGCTCCCCTTTCTGGCCGGCAACGGGGCCATGATGGAGGCGGCCGGAGTGGATCTGTCCGGGGTTGCCTCCCTCACCGACCAGCTGGCCCGGCAGGGCCACACCCCCCTGTACTTTGCCCAGGGTACCACCCTGGTGGGGGTCATCGGAGTGGCGGACACGGTGAAGCCCACCAGTGCCCAGGCGGTCTCAGAACTCAAGCAGTTGGGCCTAAAGGTGGTCATGCTCACCGGCGACCACCCCGCCACCGCCCAGGCCATTGCCCGGGAGCTGGGCATTGACCACGTCATCGCCCAGGTGCTGCCCACCGAGAAGGAGGGCCATGTGGCGGCCCTGCAAGCCCAGGGCCACCGGATAGCCATGGTGGGCGACGGCATCAACGACGCCCCCGCCCTGGCACGGGCCGAAGTGGGCATTGCCATCGGGGCCGGGTCCGACATCGCTCTGGACTCCGCCGACCTGGTGCTGATGAAGAGCGACCTGCTGGACGCGGTCAACGCCGTGCGCCTGTCCCGGGCCACCCTGCGCAACATCAAGGAGAATTTGTTCTGGGCCTTCTGCTACAACGCCATCTGCATTCCCGTGGCCGCCGGGGTGTTTTATCCCCTGTTCCACCTCCAGCTCTCCCCCATGCTGGCCTCCGCCGCCATGAGCCTGAGCTCGGTGTGCGTGGTCACCAACGCCCTGCGGCTGCGCCGCTTCCGCCCCACCCAGTCAACCACTCCGGTATGCGGCACCGCCTGCAACGCCGGTTGTCATTTGAAAGGAGAAGAAACTGCTATGACTCAAACCATTCACATCCAGGGCATGATGTGTGCCCACTGCGTCAGCCACGTCACCCAAGCTCTCAACGCCCTGCCCGGCGTATCCGCCCAGGTAGATTTGGAGAGCGGCACCGCCGTGGTCACCGGCGATGCCTCCCCCGAGGCCCTCAAGGCCGCCGTGGAGGGAGCCGGGTACCAGGTGACCGGCATCGACTGAGCCGCACTCCTCTCAGGAAAAAGCGAGTGGGATATCTTCCGCAAGGAAGGTATCCCACTCGCTTTCTTATTTGCATATATTTCAAATTTTCATATCTTTGATCCGGCAATTTAATTCATATAGCGCCGCCCGGTTGGAGTCCCATTGCAGCCTTGCCATGGCCTCCTCATACGTCAACCAGAGGCATTGTGTGTGCTCAAGGGACAGTTTCATCTCCTGCTGACAGACAAAGCCAAAGGTATATTCCGGGATAACATACAAGTCCCTGTCCCAATGCCCACGGGCGGATTCTGCGATTATCGTCACCGGTAGATAAGACAGGCTTTTCAGTTCCACCCATTGGTGGGACTGAACGCCACTTTCCTCCAGAGCCTCTCGTTTGGCTGCTTCAGTCGGTGTTTCGCCGTCCTCCCCGCCTCCAGCGATGAACTGCCACTGGTCCAGGTCTGAGCGATGAAACACACAGTAAAGGGGTTCGCCGTCGCCCATTCGATATGGTATGGCGAGAATTTGAAAAGGCGCTCTCATGGAACTCCCCCTCACAAGGATTTGCCCTTTCCCTTGCACAAAATGAGGCAGGTACAAAAGGCCATCTCAAAGGCCAAGAAAAATCCCACTCCCACTGTGAGGGCCTGGTCCATGCTCAATCCATTCAACCAAGCGGAAAAGACGGACAACCAAATCCATTCCAAAATCACCACCAACACACCAGCCAGTACGGCGTACCCTATTTTCCTCATCCTTTTGTCTCTCCTCTCTCTTTCTTCCACCGCTGAGTATAGCATGGGCCCACAGAAAACACAACATCAGCCAGGCTTCTTCTTCCGGGAATCTTAAGGGAATTGTAAGCTGCATCAATCTTTCCTTTTTCCCCATCTTCTGCTACACTGTTTCTATCTTCCACAAGGAGGTAAAAATCTGTGCAGCCACGTGTGAAACAAGCCCTGTTGTGGCTTTTTACCATTGCTCTGTTGGGCGGGTGTGTCTACGCTCTGTATGCCACCGGCTTTTTTGAGACCCTCCACTCCAAACAGGCCATGGAGGCCTACATTTCCAAGTTCTCCCCCTGGTCTCACCTGATGTACTTCCTCATTCAACTGGTCTCCGTCATCATCGCCCCCATCCCCAGCAACATCACCGCCCTGGTGGGGGCCGTCATGTTCGGCTTTCTCCCCGCCTTCCTCCTGACCTGGGGGGCGGTGGTGCTGGGCTCGGTGATCGTCTTTCTCCTGGCCCGGGGGCTGGGTCAGAAGTTTGTCCACCAGTTTGTGGGTCAGAAGGTGTCGGACAAGTACCTGGAGGTCATCCAGCGCAAGCGGGATGTGTTCCTCTTTCTGGCCTTTCTCTTCCCCCTCTTCCCCGACGACCTGCTGTGCATCCTGGCCGGGCTCACAGACCTGAGCTTGAAGCGGTTCCTGGTGCTGTGCCTGGTGGCCCGGCCCTGGGGGCTGCTGGTGGCCTGCGGGATGGGCGGCTCCGCCCTCACCATTCCCCCTTGGGGCATGGCCCTCATTGGCCTGGTGGGGCTGGCCCTATTCGTGGTAGCCCTGCGGTATGGGGACCAGGTGGAGGAAGCCATATTACAGCGCATGAAAAAAAGCTAAAAAATCCCGTCCGGCGCTTGAAAAGCCGGGCGGGATTTTTCTTACCAAACAAGGGTGGCGAAGTAGTCGTCGGGGGTCTCCGCCCGGCGCATCAGCTCCACCGAGCCGTCGGGCTTGAGGAGCAACTCTGCCGAACGCAGCTTGCCGTTGTACTGATAGCCCATGGCGAAGCCGTGGGCCCCGGTGTCGTGGATGACCAGGATGTCCCCCATGTCGATTTTGGGCAGGGGTCGGTCAATGGCAAACTTGTCGCTGTTCTCGCACAGGGAGCCCACCACGTCGTAGACGTGGTCGCAGGGGGCATCCTCCTTGCCCAGCACCGTGATGTGGTGGTAGGCCCCGTAGATGGCGGGGCGCATCAGGTTGGCAGCGCAGGCGTCCACCCCGATGTACTCCTTGTAGATGTGCTTTTCATGGATGGCAGTGGTGACCAGGTGGCCGTAGGGGGCCAGCATAAACCGGCCCAGCTCAGTGCACAGGGAGATGTCCCCCATGCCCGCCGGCACCAAGATCTCCTCATAGGCCCGCCGCACCCCTTCCCCGATGACGGCGATGTCGTTGGCGGGCTGCTCGGGGCGGTAGGGCACCCCTACGCCGCCGGACAGGTTGAGAAAGGTGATGTGACACCCGGTGTCCCGCTGCAGCTCCACCGCCAGCTCAAAGAGCACCCGAGCCAGGGCGGGGTAGTAGTCGTTGGACAGGGTGTTGGAGGCCAGGAAGGCGTGGATACCAAAGTTCTTGGCCCCCAACTCCTTCAGGCGGGTGAACGCCTGCTTCATCTGATCCTTGGTCATGCCGTACTTGGCCTCTCCCGGCTTGTCCATGACCTGGAAGCCCTCCTTACTCTCCCCCAGGGTGAAGGTGCCGCCGGGATTGTACCGGCAGGAGATGGTCTCAGGGACGCAGCCCAGGGTGTCGTAGAGGAAATCCACGTGGGTCAAATCGTCCAGGTTGATGATGGCCCCCAGCTTGTGGGCGTAGCGGAACTCCTCGGCGGGAGTCTCGTTGGAGGAGAACATGATCTCATGGCCGGTAAACCCACACCGCTCGGCCATCATCAGCTCGGTGAGGGAGGAGCAGTCCACGCCGCACCCTTGCCCGTGGAGCAGCTTCAAAATGCCAGGGGTGGGGGTGGCCTTCACGGCGAAATATTCCTTGAAGCCGGGGTTCCAGGAGAAGGCCTGGTACAGCTTCTTGGCGTTGGCTTCAATCCCCGCCTGGTCGTAGATGTGGAACGGGGTGGGGTAGGTCTCTCGGATCTCCCTGGCCTGGGCCAGGGTGAGGAACGGCTTTTTCATGACTTTCTCTCCTTTGTGCGGTGGACGCTCCCCTTTGAACGAGACCGCGAATGTCAGTTACTTTATCATACTAAATGGATAGAGTTTTGTCAACAAAAACATCCCCGCCACCTGGGAGGTGGCGGGGAGCAGACTGTCGAAAAGCCTCACGTCAATGTAAGAAGGACAGATGATCTTGCATCGTCAAAAAGCCCTCGGCAGAGTTTTTCCATCCGTAGGTGGAAAAATAAATTGAAAGGCACATTGTCAAGTCAAGTGCAACACATCGTGGTAAAAGACTTCGAATGGGGAACGCCAGCCTAAACATTTGCGGGGCCTGAGGTTGAGGCGGTGAACAAAGGCAGCGATCA
>DVKO01000143.1 GCA_018715985.1 Candidatus Enterenecus avicola | reverse complement strand
TGAAATCTGACAACAGAAACACCGCAGTACCAAGGCCCCCTTGTGTAAAGGGGGCTGTCACCGTAGGTGACTGGGGGATTGTCTCTGGTGGGGAGTTAGGCAATCTACGTATTTTGCAACAGGCCCTTTGCGTTTCAAATGGTTATTCCCGCTGGTCCAGGGGGACAAACTCCCGCATGGGACACACCGCCTTGTAGGCGGGGCGGATGATGCGGCCGGAGGGGTTGAATACCTCTTCCACCCGGTGGGCACACCAGCCCACGATGCGGGCGATGGCAAACAGCGGGGTGTACAGCTCCGGGGGAATGCCCATCATCTTGTACACCAGACCGGAATACAGGTCCACGTTGGCGCACATGGCCTTGGCCTGGCCTGTGACCCGGTGAAAGACGTCGGGGGCCAGCTTCTCCACCCGCTCAAACAGGTCCAGTTCCTCCACGAAGCCCTGCTCCTCCGCCACCTGGCGGGCGAAGCGCTTGAGCATCTTGGCTCTGGGGTCGGAGAGGGTGTAGATGGCGTGGCCCATGCCGTAGATGAGCCCGGACCGGTCCCCGGTCTCCTTTCTGAGGATCTTCTCTAAGTAGGCGGTGAGCTCCGCCTCGTCGCTCCAGTCCTTCACATCCCGCTCGATGTAGCCGAACATCTCCATGACCTTCTTGTTGGCGCCGCCGTGGCGGGGACCTTTCAGGGACCCCACGGCAGCGGCAATGGCGGAGTAGATGTCGGTGCCGGAGGAGGAGAGGACACGGCAGGCAAAGGCGGAGTTGTTGCCGCCGCCGTGGTCCATGTGCAGCACCAGGCACAGGTCCAGCAGCCGGGCCTCCGCCTGGGTGAATTTTTTGTCCGGGCGGATGGAGCACAGGAAGTTCTCTGCCACGCTCAGCCCGTCCTGGGGCCGGTGGAGCACCAGGGACTCGTTGTCGAAGTAGTGGCGCTTGCAGGCGTAGGAGTGAGCTACGATGACGGGGAAGCGGGCAATGAGCTGAATGGCCTGGAACAGCTCCACATCCAGCTCGTTGTTGTCCGGGTCCGGGTCATAGGAGTACAGGGAGAGGGTGGAGCGGGCCAGCTTGTTCATCAGATCCCGGCTTGGGCCCTTCAAAATCATGTCCTCGGTGAAGCCCGGGGGCAGGTTGCGGTAGTGGTTGAGCAGGGCGCAGAAGGTGTTCAGCTCCTCCCGGTTGGGCAGGGAGCCGAAGAGGAGCAGGTATGCCGTCTCCTCGTAGCCAAAGCGGCCCTCCTTCAAAAACCCCTCGATCATCTCGCACACGTCATAGCCCCGGTAAATCAGCTGGCCCTCGGCGGGGGTTTTCTCCCCGTCTTGCAGGTAATAGCCCCGGACATTGGCAATTCGGGTGATGCCCGCCATGACGCCGGTGCCGTCGGCATTGCGCAGGCCTCGCTTCACTCCGTACTTTTCATACAGGGAGGCGGGGATCTGGTGCTGCTGGGCATACTCGCCGCATATATGTTGAAGGAAGGACAGGGAACGCCCATCCATGAGATCAAAGGATTTGACGGAATACATGGTGCACCTCCAAATTGCCCCCCTGGGGGCGTTTGCGATTTCTTCTTAGTATAGCGTATTAAAGTGTAACAGTCAAGACGAAACAAGGGGGAGAGACACGTGGGACGATGGCCCATTGACCGGGATGTGATGCGCATGGTGGCCGCAGGGATGCTGTTGGGGCTGGCCACCCTGCTGGTTTTTCCGCTGCTGGCTTTGGGACAGGCCGGGGGAGGGGAGGCGGTGGCCACCCTGCCCCCGGAGCCCGGGGCCTCCGCCGCCCCCGCCACCCCACAGCCCCAGACCTGGGATCAGAGCCAGACCCTGCGAGTGCTGGTGGGGGAGGGGCAGGTGGAGGAGATGACCATGGAGGAGTATCTGTGGCGGGTGGTGGCTGCGGAGATGCCCGCCTCCTTTGAGCCCCAGGCCCTGCGGGCCCAGGCGGTGTGCGCCCGCACCTACTCCCTGTGGAAGATGGAGGCCCACGCCCACCAGGACCAGGGGGCGGACATCTGCGCCGACTCCGGGTGCTGCCAGGCATACATAGACCCCCAGAAGGCCGCCGCCAACTGGGGGGACAACGCCCAGAGCTACACCGAAAAAATAGCCCAGGCGGTATCGGACACGGCGGGGCAGGTGATGACCTATGACGGGAAGCCCATCCAGGCGGTGTTTTTCTCCTCCTCCACCGCCGCCACCGAGGACGCCCAGGCGGTGTGGGGCAACAGCCTGCCCTATCTGGTGTCGGTGTCCAGCCCAGAGGGGGAGGAGGTGCCCAACTACTACTCCACCGTCACCTTGACCCAGGAGGAGGTGGAGAAGCTGGTGAAGGAGGCCTACCCGGACGCGGATCTGTCCGGGGACCCGGCGGGGTGGCTGTCCGGGATGACCCTCACCGCCTCGGGGCGGGTGGGCACCATGAAGGTGGGGGGTGTGGAGCTGTCCGGGGGGGCGGTGCGCACCCTGTTCTCCCTGCGCTCGGCCTGCTTCCAGGTGACCTGCCAGGAGGGCAAATTCACCTTC
The DNA here is from genome assembly GCA_018715985.1 of Candidatus Enterenecus avicola. Lineage (GTDB taxonomy): Bacteria > Bacillota > Clostridia > Oscillospirales > Oscillospiraceae > Enterenecus > Enterenecus avicola. Next base: position 2,894 of record DVKO01000143.1, on the reverse strand, counting down.
TCGGTGACGGGGTACGGCCACGGGGTGGGCATGAGCCAGTACGGAGCCAACGCCATGGCCGCCCAGGGCAGCAGCTGGGAGGACATCCTCAAGCACTATTACACGGGGGTGGAGATAGAGATGAAGAGTGAAAAAGGATGAATGAAGAATGGTGGTGTGCCGCCGAAGCGGCACAAAGTTCAAAAAAACGCCCCGGCGTATGGCCGGGGCGTTGGTGCGTGGCGAGCATGGCCCGTCCCAGCCGAAAAAACAGGCCCTGCCGCTGGAGCCCCGCCATCACCGCCATCAGGGAAAAGAGCATCCCCAGGGTGTGCAGGTCCACGTAGTCCAGATAACCGGCGTCGGGGGGGACCACCACGGCGGTGGCCAGGGCCAGCACCCAGGACACCCACAGCACCGTCTCTCCCCGGAGCCATTGCAATACTCGTTTCACATCCATCCACACTCCTTTTGCGTCAGATATGGTAGCACGCACAGAGACAAAATGCAATGATTTCCAGGAGACGATGGGGAAAAAGAAAAGTTTTGTCAAAGATTGCAAAAGAAAGTGGAAAGTGGTAAAGTGTGGGTAACACCCACACAGGAAGAGAGGAAAGGAATATGGCCGCTCCAAAGCGTCTGGCCCCCAAGAAACCGGGGCTCTTGTCAAAACGGAAGAACTTGCAGGCGCCCAAGCTGTCTCTGCCCAAAATCTCTCTGCCAAAGTTCTCTCTGCCCCGGCGCTCCAGCCCTCCGGTCACCCGGCCCGGAGGCGCTGCGCCCAGAGGCAGACACGTGGCGGGCTCGCCCCTGCTCTCCGCCCTGAGCTTTCCGCTGATGGTGCTCTACCATGAGCTGCTGCTGCGCCTGTTTGACGGGGACAGCAAGTTTGTGTCCACGGATCTGGTGGCCATCTTCCTGTTCTCTGTGGCGGCGGGGCTGGCGGTGTTCCTGGTGCTGGACCTGATCCCCCACCGCAAGACGGCCCGCATCCTGGGCGGCGTGCTGGTGGCGGCGTGGACGGTGCTGGTGTGCGTGGAGTACTGCTGCAAGAGCTTTTTCAAGATCTACTTCGGCCTGGGCTATATGCAGGGCATGGCCGGGCAGGTGGTGGGAGATTTCAGCGGCACCATCGTGGAGGTGGTGCTGGCCCGCATCCCGTTTCTGGTGCTCTCCCTCCTTCCCCTGGCCCTCTACATCTGGAAAAACACCGCCATTTTGTACGAGAAGGGCCAGCGGGCCCCGGTGCGGGGGATGCTGGCGGTGCTCATGGTGGTGCTCCAGCTGGCAGGGGTGCTGGTGGCCCGGGTGGGAGGAGAGAAGAACTACTATACCTATGACTTCTCCGTCAACACCTCCATCCCCCACTTCGGCCTGGTCACCACCCTCCGCCTGGAGCTGAGCTATGCCGTCACCGGCATTCCCCAGGCCCCCTTGGACCAGCTGCTCCCCGACGACCCCGTGTATACGGCCACCCCGGCCCCCAGCACGGCCCCCAGCGACCCCTCGGCCAGCCAGGCTCCGGTGATTCCCACCGGGGACAACGTGCTGGACATCGACTTTGAGGGGCTGGCCGCGGGGGAGAGCGACGAGACCCTCCGGGCCATGCACCAGTACTTTGCCTCCAAGAGCCCCACCAATCAAAACGAGTACACCGGATATTTCCAGGGGAAGAACCTGATTCTGATCACCGCAGAGGCCTTCTGCCCCTCGGTCATCGACCCCGAGCTCACCCCCACCCTGTACCGGCTGTCCCACGAGGGGTTTGTCTTTGAAAACTACTACCAGCCCGACTGGACCCAGTCCACCACCGGGGGCGAGTTCGCGGTGATGACCGGCATCATCCCCACCTGGATCGGGGGGAGCAGCCTGTCCTTCCGGGTCAGCGCCCACGACGCCATGCCCGTGGCCCTGGGCTGGCAGTTCTCCAAGCTGGGCTATCACGCCCTGGCCTACCACAACAACACCTACACCTACTACGGCCGCGACGAGACCCACCCCAACCTGGGGTATGAATACCACGGCATTGGCAACGGCCTGGAGCTGAAAAGCAACCTGTGGCCCTGCTCCGACCTGGAGATGATGGAGGCCACGGTGGACGGCTACGTCCAGGACTATGTGGAAAACGGCACCCCCTTCCACACCTACTACATGACGGTGAGCGGACACTGCAACTACAACTGGACGGGCAACGCCATGTCCCGGAAAAACCAGGCGATCATCCAGGCCAAATACCCCAACGCCTCGGAGCAGGTCCAGGCCTATCTGGCCTGCAACCTGGAGCTGGAGTACGCCATGGAGTACCTGGTGGAGCGGCTGGAGGAGGCGGGCATCGCCGACGACACGGTGATCGCCCTCACCGCCGACCACTACCCCTATGCCCTGGTGGAGGGGGACAAGGACTACTACAACGAGCTGGCGGGCACCAACAACTCCGAGCGGGACACCTCCCGCTACCGCAACACCTTCATCTTGTGGAGCGGGTGCATGGACCAGCCGGTGGTGGTGGACACCCCCTGCTCCTCCATCGACATCGTGCCCACCCTGTCCAACCTGTTCGGGCTGGAGTACGACTCCCGGCTCTACTCCGGCCGGGACATCTTCGCCACCAACTACCAGGCGAACCAGTATTCCAGCAATATGCCCCTGGTGGTGTTTGCCAACAAGGGCTATGGCAGCAGCTGGATCACGGCGGCGGGCACCTACGAGGCCTCCACCGGCACCTTTACCCCCCGAGAGGGGGTCACGGTGGACGAGAATTACGTCAGCCAGGTCAGCCGCCTGGTCAGCGCCAAGTACACCTACGCCAAGCTGGTCATTGAGCGCAACTACTACGCCCTGGTGTGGCCCCAGGACGGGTAAAACAGGCAAGCACAGAAAAACCCCGAGGGGCGGGGGAGCGCATCGGCGCTCCC
>DVKO01000142.1 GCA_018715985.1 Candidatus Enterenecus avicola | reverse complement strand
CCGCTCTATGCCAAACAAAGGGAATGGATTACCTGTGCGGTGAGGGCGGCTGCAATTTGTCCGGCGGGGAACGCCAACGGGTATCCATCGCCCGCTGTCTCATTCGAAAGTCACCCATCATCTTGGTGGACGAGGCGGAAGCGGCCCTGGACAACGAAACCGCTAACGCTGTTTTGCAGACCATTCTCAATCTGGACTCCACGCTGCGCATTGTGGTCACCCACCGTTTAGAGGCCGCAATAATGCGGCAGTATGATGAAATTCTAGTGTTACACAATGGTATGATTGAAGAGGCCGGAACCTTTGACGAACTTTTGGAAAAGAAAGGATATTTCTACTCTCTGTATCAAGTTTCCAAATAAAATTCAACAATGGCTATTGTATCAAATGGGGGAGGCAGTTCGCACTGCCTCCCCCATGTCTCACTGTGTCATCATCGGTTCCATTTGCAATTCCTTTTGCCTCTGCACCTCTTTCTCCGCTGACCGCCGACGGTTGTAGAGCAGGAGATCTCGGGTCTGCTCGTACAGGTTTTCCTCTCCCGACAGGAGCACTGCCACCAGATACTTTTGTGCCTTGTACTGCTGGTAGATGGGTTTCAACGATTCCCGGAACTCCGGGTCATTCTTTTCCTCTCGGGTCAGCCACAGCTCTACCACTTTACTTTTTTCACGTACGTTCATTTGCAATGGGCTATCATCTCCTATCCAACATTTTCCTCTGTTCGCCTAAGAAATATTCACATGGATGGTTCCCATGTGGGTTTATCCTCATAATCGTCCGCCTTGTGTCCCAAGGCGATTTTCTTTTCCTGTTGTCTGCGCCGGGTTTTTCGGTCGGTATGGGAAGGCATGGTGGTGGCATCCCTCACGGGAGCAGCAGACTGAGTTTGCTCCAGCCTCCGCCCCAGGCCAACCAGAGAAGCAGCAACCCCGCCAGGATCATCAACAGTGTGGCCCAGGTCGGCCCATCCAGATGGGGCAGGTGTGGTCTGGGCAGGCGAATGGAGAGCAGAGAAAAACGCCGCTCTTTCTTTTTCCCAGCCTGTTGCAGCATCCTCCGCATTTGGGCCACATCCCCCGTCAGTGCCTCTATCTTCTCCTGGATGAGGTACCACCCCCTCCAGCTGGAAAGCTCCTGCAGAAGGGCTGTGTGAGCCGCTGTGCGCCGCTCCAGGTCGTCCAGCATATCCCTCTGTTCTGTCTCCAGTCGATACAGGGCGCTGAGGATGTTCAGCAGTTCCTCCCACTCCTCCTGAGTCGGATGGGACGGTTCTTTCGAGGACGGCGGGGCGTTGCGTTGTTTCAATTCCTCCAGTGACAAGTGCTGCTCGGATTGCAAATTCATGTTCCATAACCTCCTTAGTGTACTTATCTTCGTGGAGCCGGTCATCCCGGCACTTCAACCCCTGGGGTGTGGTGTAGGTAATGCTCTTCCGACCATCCGTCCAACGCACCTGGTAGCCTTCGCTTTTCATCAGGGAGATGAACTCTTCCCGACTGGCAGCATACCGCATACATTGATCAATGGTGTTCACAAGGCGGAACTTCCAACTTTCCCCCTTTGCCGCCGAACGATATTCCCGGCTGCTCATGCCCTTGCTCTTGGACTTCTGCTGTTTGGGCAACACAGAAAGACCATGTTCCTCACAGAGTGCATCGGACAATGTACGAAGACGTTTCAATGTGTTGGGCCCTTGGCGAAGCATCTTCCCCGACTGGTAACACACCGCATTGACGATAAAATGGGAATGGATGTGCTGGGCATCGGTGTGGGTAGCAATGAGTACCTCGCTGTCCGGCCAAGCCTGCCGAGCAAAATCCTGGGCCAACTGGTGCGCCTCTTTCCCAGTAACCGATTCCTGGGGATGGAAGGACTGGACGTAGTGGTAGAACCAGACTGGGCTATCCTTGTGGTGCATATGCCGGGTAGCTATGAATTCCTGCACCGCCAGTTGGGGCGTACAGTTTTGACCACTGACCAACCAGCCGTCCTCCTCTCTGGTTTTCTGCGCCTGAGACACATATCCCGCCACGCCATGCAGCGCCCCAGCGGACTGCTTTTGATACTTGATAAATGTGACCGTGGCCATCAGCGCTTCTCCTGTCCCGACAGCTCTTGCAGCTTCCAGTAGATTTGGCTGAGGGCCTCCCATGTGTCCACCAGATGTACTTCTTTGATGCGCCCCATGTTGGCCAGCACGGCCAGCTGGTTGATGCTGCGGCCAATGCCTTTGAGTTCGTGGGTGATCTCTTTCAGTCCATCCACCACCACGACCTTGTGCTGCAGGGCTGCCCCACGCACATAGGCTCCCACAGATATTTGAGCCAACTCCGCCTTTGCCGCAATGCTGTCATACTGCTCCTGTGTTAGTCTGAGCGTAATCCGTCGTTCTTTTTTCTCTTTCATTTAGACCTCCAGTTCAAAAGTGGGTGTGGGCTTCTGCCCACAATGCGCCGGTTTTCCGGCGCTGCCAAGTCCGACAAAGTCGGACGAAGGCTCTGCTTGCGCTCTCGTCGGAAGCGACTGCGCATCCATCGCTTCCGACAGAGGTCGAAAGCTCCCTCGCTCCGTGCTTCCTCCTCTCCCCAGCAAAACCGCTGCGCTGGGTTTTGCCGGGGACCCCATTTTGCGGTCTGATTCCCCGTCTCCGGCCCCCGTCTCACCATTGTTAGCTGGCAGCGTAGCGGCGGCAGGGTCGATAGGGTCGATGTCCGGGACACCCTCTGCATCGGCACTTTCGGCACGGTGCAGCTCCACAATCCGTTTCCCGTTGCTGCGGCGAACCACCGCCGTAATTCCCCTTTCCCTTAGAGCGTCAAGGCTTTGCAGGGTCATCCGGGACACCTTTTTCGGTGTGATCCCTGCTGCCCCCTCAGGGTCAATCTGTTTGGAAAGCTCCGTGGGAGTGCCGATAAATGTTTTCTGTCTCCCCATCAGTTCAGAGAGAAGACACACGATCCGTCCCTCTCCCAGTGAGAGCTGTTCCCGGCTGTCCGAAACCAGTTCCCACACGTTTTCTCCATTCCGTTGCAGCTCAAGTTCCCGGTATTCAATGTCTCGCCCGATGCCGGTGAGCTTTGCTCTGGCAGTGCCCCGCCGCTCCTCCACCAGCGTGAAGCTGGAGTCCACGGCTCCGCTGATGGCTGTGGTGCCAGAGATTCGGCAGAACACATCCGCCGCCTTTTCTTTGCGCAGATGGTGAATCAGCAGAATGGCAATGCCGTGCCGATCTGCCATTCGTTTCAATACCGACAGGTCCCGGTAGTCGTTGGCGTAGGTGGCATCGTGGACTGGGCGAATCATTTGCAGGGTGTCCACAATCACCAGCACCGTGTCGGGATACTGAGCCAAGAAGTGTTCCACTTGCTCCTCCAGCCCCTGCCCGATGGGGGCACAGTCCGTACAGAAGTGGACACTGTCTGGTGCGTCCTCGGTGATCTCAAAGAGACGATTCTGGATGCGGAGGACCGAGTCTTCCAGGCAGAGATACAGGGTCGTCCCCTGCCGCACAGGCATTCCCCAGATGGATTCTCCTTTGGCCACCGTCACCGCAAGCCACAGGGCCAACCAGGACTTGCCCACTTTAGGAGAGCCTGCCAGGATATGCAGCCCTTGGGACAGCAGCGTGTCCACCACAAAGTTGGGCGGACGCAGCGGCTGGCTCATCAGTGCAGCTCCGTCCACAGTGCGAAGTTTTGGGATTGGTTCATTCATAATCAACACCTCCGAATATAAAATAAGCGCCCACTTGACGTGAGCGCTTTGAGGAAAGGGATTGTCCTTTCACTTGATTATTCTGGTTGTTTTGATAAAATGAGAGTATCGCAAGACACCACAAAAAAGGATATAGGACAGTGGGGTGAGACTATGCCAATGGGAATCCAGCAGACCAACAATCTCTTACACCTGACCCTGGATATCTGGCAGGATCAAGTCTTTTTCAACGAGATCGCTTATCCAGCCGGACACTTTGCCGCCGACCTGTTAAACGTCAGCCCAGAGATGTTGCAGGAATTACTCACTCTGGGCGGCACCATCAGCCACCAGGTGGAAGCGCTGGCCTTTGCGGAGCCTTCTCGGTTTGTCCATCTGTTGCAGGAAACTCGTCCCACCCTGGAACCACTCCTGGACATCCTGTGGCGTTGTCCACCCTACTGCTTCCTGGACAAGGCGCAGGAGCTTCATGCCGTGGACGTGTTGTTTTCTCCAGCCTCTCACAACGATTTGCTGCACCCGGCCTCCCCTGTCCGGCAATTCTTCTTCCGCTACCTCACTGCCGCATTCAGCATCCCCCTGGGCATCTACCACTTTTCTGTGGCAGGTCTATATTTCGAGGTCGAGTACCTGCGCAGGCTCAAGAAACGCAACGAGACCTTCTTTGCCACCGCTGCCCACGACTGTTTCAACAGTGAGGACTTCTGGGCCATGATGCATAAGCTCTCCTATGCAGAAATCGAGCCCTTCACCATCTCCCCCACTATATCCTCCACTTATACCTTTGCCCGCAATCCCAAACACGAAACAGACATGGTGTTTGTCCAGCGGATAGAATTCCCCACCCTCATTCACTTTTACATCTTCGATTTGTTGAACGGGTTACACCACGGCCATGCCCCCAGCCAGTGCCAAAACTGTGGGTATTATTTTCTCACCACCAACGCCCATGTCCCCAAGTACTGCGACGGCATGGCTCCCCAGGACAGCCGCATGACCTGCCGACAGTACGGAGCTATGATGCACCAGAAGGAGCAAAACAAACACCACCCCATTTACAGTATGTTCAATACCCGCACCGGTACCATCCGCAAGCATCATCAGCGGGGCAAAATTTCGGACGAGTTGCGGCAGGAGGCACTCCATTTGGCGGCAGTCTATCGGGACAAGGCTCTCATGGACAATGACTACGTCGCCCACGGGTATGCACAAGACATGGAGCTGGAGGCACTCTATGCCCAGGCCCAACGCCGTTTGGAACGAGGAAAACAGCCATGAGAATGTACGATTGCTCCTCCCCCTCTTGCAGCAATGAAGAACTTGCCCGACAAATCCAGGTGGGAGATACTCAGGCGTCTTTTCTCTTACTCTCCCAGAACGAGGGGTACCTCACGAAACTGGCCATCACATATGCCAAGCAGCATTCCCAGCTCTCTTTGGTGGAAGATTTGAAACAAGAGGGTGCGCTGGCTCTTCTGGAGGCGGCACAGCGGTTTGACCCGTCCAGAGGCACCAAGCTTTTGACCTATGCTACCTCTGCCATAGAGACGGCCATGCAGGACTTTGCCGCACAAAGCTCCTGCCCCCTGTCTTTCCCAGCAGAGCGTTATCAGCAATTGCGCCAGGTGGCTTTTCTCTGTGCTGCCCATGAACAGGAAACCGAAGACGAGCTTCTCGCTGCAATCCAGAAAAAGCTATCGGTCTCTGCCCTGGTGGCCAAACGGATGCTGGAGGAATACCGCACCTTTTTCCACACGGAATCCTTGGGCGACCGTGTCTTTGATGTAAGCTATGGCGGTGATCCCGCCAAGGCCTATGACCGATTTATGCGCCGGACGCTACTTCTCCAGCGCATGGAGGAAGTACTGAATCCCCGGGAGTTAAATCTGGTGCGCAACTATCTGGGCCTGGATCAGGCGGACGGACGGGGCATGACCTTTCAGGAGTTGGCCATTCGCTTGAACTACAACGGCCCCAGCGGTGCAGAGAAGGCCTATAAAAGTGCCATCCGCAAATTAAAACAGCAGCTCAATGGCGGTGCCTATGGGCAGTGGATTGCTATGCAGAAAGCCATTCGGAAGGCAGTGCGGGAAGTTTGTGTTAACCCCAGATAGACCGATAGGAGGCAATCATATGAGTATTTTATCCCTTGCCAGCGGGCAGTCTGCCTACCGTGGCTACGAATATTTCCAGAACAAAAAGGTCTTGCGTGTGGAGCCGTGCGGCGACACCTCCTACCACGGCACTGTGTCCGGCAGCAACGGCGCACAATATGACGTGACCATCGACTTGTCCCACCCTCGGAAAAGTCAATGCACCTGTCCCCACGCCGCCGGACGACGGATCATCTGCAAACACATGGTCGCCCTCTACCTCACCGTTTTTCCCGAAGAAGCTGCACAGTATATCGCAGAGGTGGAGGCATATTGGAACGAACAAGAACAGGCACAGGAGCAACTGGAGGATCGTTTGCTCCACCGTGTGCATCGCATGAAGAAATCGGAACTCCAGACGGCACTGCTGGATCTTCTGTTCACAGGGCCGGAGTGGCAGGTTGAGCGTTTTCTGGATTCGTATGGTGATTTTTATGAGGAATGACCGAGCACACCCTATGCGATCCAAGGCCAGAACAAAAAGTGAAAGGAGTTTTTGCTGTTTTGATGCAAATACTGCAACGAGTTTATGTCCCCGCTTTGTATAAACATGAATGCCTTTCCTGTAAATACTTTCAACTGCTTACAGTTTGTAATTACTTGCTCTGCTCCGCCCTCATGCATCCGCCGTTGTATTGACAATGCACATAATAAGCACTATAATTGTAGCGCAAGGAGGGACTCTCTATGGACACCAACATGACCTTTCGCATGGACAGCCAGACCAAGGCACAAATGACGGAAATCTGCGCCCAGTTAGGCATGACCCCATCCACTGCCTTCAATATCTTCGCCAACGCCTTTGTACGCTCCGGCGGTATGCCCTTTGCGGTGAAGTTGGCTCCCCCCGCTAAGGTCAGCCGTGCACAAATGCTGGATGACGCCAGTGAACTGCTGGATGCTTTTTCCGCCGACTATAAGAGGATGGCAGAATGATTTGGATTACCGCAGATGATGTGATCGCCCTTCATTCTTAAGTGATCAAAAAGATCGGCGGTATTGACGGCTTAAGGGATCGTTCCGTTTTGGAATCCGCCGTCTCCGCTCCCCTGCAATCCTTTGGCGGTACAGACCTATTCCCCGGTGACATCGATAAAATTGCCCGTATCGGCTTTGGACTAGCCTCCAACCACGCCTTTCTGGACGGAAACAAACGCATCGGGGCTATGGTGGTACAGCTGCTTCTCAAATGGAATGGATATGCCCTCCAACTACGAGAAGGAGAACTGGCGGATATGTTCATTTCCATTGCCAGCGGAGCCGCCAATGAAACCGATTTGAGCAAATGGATTCAACAGCATCTCCGATAATCAAAAGCAGCAGAACATCATTCCATCTGCGGAATGTGGCTCTGCTGCTTTTTCCATGAACACAGAACCCGCCGCAGAATTGAAACTTCTGCAGCGGGTTTCTCGTTTTTTCTGTTATATTGCGAATCTTTTTAGATCAGCTGGATACCTACTTATCGCCATACCCGCTTGCGCAGAGTCACCACGCCGCGCAGGGCTCCCATGGCCACAACCAGAACCACCACATAAGCCATCATCTGATCGGTGTCGCCGGTCTGGGGATTCTTGTCCCCATCGGGCTTAGCAGTGGTGTCTGTGGTGTTGCCGGTATTGTTTCCGGAATCATCGGTGCTCTGACCAGGCTTGTTGACATCGTCGTCCGGCTGGGTGGTGGTACCGTCACCGGGCTTGGTGGTGTCATCCTCTTCGGGCTGCTGATCATCCACCAGCTCCACCTCGGAACGGTCCCGGATGCGCAGGCAGGCCCCGTCGGGGTCATAGTACACCACACCCACAGCGGAGATGTCGGCCCCCACCTTCACAAAGGTTTCCAGGGGGGTACTGCCGTCTTGGGAGTAGCCAATGTAGTTGTTGAACAGCAGGCGGAACTGATGGGTACCATCAGTGAGTATCACCTCACTGACCTGCTCGCTGACCAGCTCCACCGAGGTCACAGTGCCGCTGACCTTGGCCAGCCAGCCGCCATAGCTGTCGTAGTCATTGGCCTGCTCCAGGGTCAGTTCTTTCGGCTCCACAGGCTGGATGGTGCTGTCCACCAACTCGATGTCAATGACTCGTAGCTCCACATCGCCCTGGTACTGATCCCAGCTGCCGGTGACCCGGACCGTCTGGCCCACCAGGAAAGTGCCGTCAGCGCTGGAGACAGGATAGAGGTCAATGCCTCCGGTTTCGTCCTGGATGTAGATGGTGTCAAAGAAGGCGTTGGGTTCCACATTGCCAGCGGTGACCACACCCTCCACGGTAAAGATGTCACCCACCTCACCCTGACGGGCCTCGGCAATGGTGCTAATCTCCCGCTCCTCCAGAATGGAGGAGACGATGTTCTGGACAATGACCTTGTTGGCATAGCTGGCATCGCCGTAGTCCACGCTGGAGCTGTCGGAGATTTCAAAGTTGGACAGGAACACTGTACCGGCCACATACACCCGGCCCAGGCCCACGGCCTCAGTGGCCAGAGTGACCACATCTCCCTTTTGCACGACAGCGGTGCTGGCATCGTAAGAGCCGCTGGTGGTGCTGCCCTTTTCCTTGCCGCTGTCCCACTGGCCTTCACTGCCCTCAGGGCGGAGGTTGGAGTTGATGGAATAGCAGTTGGAAGAACCCATCACCAGAGCCTGACCATTTTCGCCCAGATCCACAGAACAGCCGGAGTAGGCGCTGTACACCTGGCCCTCCTGCAGCCCAGCAAAGAGCTGAGGAAAATCCCGTGTGTTAAATTTATCCATATACACGCGGTAGGTCTGGGTGGCGCCTCCGTTGTAATTGGTGTCGTCGTCCAGCACCTCGTCGTCATTGAGGCGCAGAGTAGATCCCATGGCCTCCAAAATGGGGTTGACCTGCTCGGTGGAACAGAAGGGAGCGCCGCTGAAGCTATCCTGATAGTCTGCCAAGCCGCAGAGAATGACGGTACCGCCATTCTTGGCATAGTCCGCCACCAGCTGGATGTATTCCTCCGAGAAGTTGGTCTCCTCTGTGGGTGTCACGCCATTTTGCTCTTTCTTCAGGGGGGCAGATACCACCAACAGAGAGACATTCTCCAAGTCCTCCGCGGTGATAGTCTCCCCGGGCTGTTTGATGGTCACCTGGGCGTTCATCTCGGCGGCCAGGGCGGTGAAGTTCCCCATGTTCCCGGAATAGTAGCCGGTGACATAGTCGTTGTAGTGGGTGCCGTCCACCAGGATACGGGTGACCAGAGAGGGATCGGTGACGTTAAGTTGGAGCACCCCGGTAAAGGTGTACTCGGTTCCGCCGATGGTGGAGACCAGGGACACATCCACAGTGGTCTTACCTGCCATGTCAAAGGTGCAGGGGAAAGAAATCTGTGCCGTAGTTCCAGAGGTCAACACGCCATTGCTTCCGATTTCCTGGACGTTCACGGTGTGAATCACCTCACCGTCCACGGAATAGGTCATGGACTGGACGGTCATATCGCTGCCGGCGTTGTTGTAGATCTCGCTGGAGAGGTTGACCGCCTCGCCACGCACCACCAACTCCTGATCGCACACTGTGCTGGAGATACCGGCATTGACCCCCTCACCAGTCCACACGGGAGCGGTAACGGCGATGTTCTGGTCGGCCTGAGTGATGCGCAGATAGTAGTAGGAGTAGTCGTTGCTGTCAAAGGCAAAGGTCACAGTACCGTTGCAGCCGGACAGGGTCTTGCTGGCTGCAACCAGACCACCGTTGACGATTACCTCCACCTTGGCATCGCCGGAGTCGGTGGGGTCGCTGATCTGGGCCTGTATAGTGACCCCCTGCTCCTGCTTGGGCAGGATGGAGCCCATAGCGTTGCCGTTGAGAGAATACAGGATGGACAGATCGTTGTCCTCGGTGGCGTACACCCGGTAGTTGGCAATGGCATCGTAAATGCCCTGCTCAGTCAAGTCAGAGGCCAGCACCACACTGCGGGCGGTGTTGGAGTCGCCCCAGTTACCCTTGTGGTTGTCCTGGTTGTTTGTGGGGGCCACATGCCACCCCTTGTCCAAAGCACGGGTGTAGTACTCATAGCTGGGGAAGTAGCCGCTGGAGCCAATGGCTCCTTCGCCGTTGCCCACCTCAATGAGGGTGATGCGCTGATCCAGTGCGGCGGAGTAGAACGCAAAGTCCTGGAAATCACCAAAGGTGGTGCCGGGATGGTTGAACTGGGACAGAGAGGAACTGACCTGCACCAGCATATTATAGTAGTTCTGATAGCCTTCGGTGCTGCCGGACTTATTGCCGAACGCGCTGTTGCTACGGCTTTCAAAACCTGGGGTGTTGAAGGTGTTGATGTGACCGAACCCATCCGACCAAGTCATCTCAAAGCCATAGAGACCCACAAAGTTCTCAGTGGTGGCATTGGCAGCTGCCTCGTGGCCCTGGGCCCACTCGCTGCTGATGGTGGTGCAGTCATTTTCCAGGCCCACCCCGTCGGCACTCTCATTGTCGAAGGAGTTGGAGTGGTCCGTGACGGCCAGGAAGTCCAGATTGTCCACCTGAGAGGCATGGTCAAAGGCCTCCTCCACGCTGCCCGCACCGTCGGAGATGTTGGTGTGGGAGTGAAGCTGTCCAAAGTAGAGGTTGTAGTCATTCAGAGACACAGGAGCCTGATAAGTAAACTCCGCCACCGGGCTGGTCTGAGCCTGGGTACCTGCCTCTTCATCGGCGGGCAGATAGGCGATAGCCTTGAGGGTCAGCGGCTGGTCTGCTGTGGGGACGGCCACATCCTCACCCACCGTGAGCGCTTGGGTGTAGGGTGTACTGTCGGTGGTGGGATCGGAGCCATCGGTGGTGTAAAAGATGGTGGCGCCCTCCATGCTCATCAGCTCAATGGTGGCACCCTCGGTCAGAGAGGCGCCGCTGGCCGGGGTAGCCCGCACCTCCAGCTGGCTGGGTTCCGGCTCAGGCTCAGGAACACCGTCCACCACCTGGAAGACCACACCGGTTTTGTCGCTTTTGCTGGTGGTCCAATCGTCATACTTGTCATCCCAAAGCAGGTAGTTGCCCCGACCCTGGTTTTTCACATAGTAAACCCCAGTGGTATCAGCCGTCTCCAGCAGCCAGGTCTCGTTCTCCCCTGCGCCAGGATACACGCTGGAATAGCTTCCCGCCATGCTCAGAGTCTTACCCCCATTGGTGAAGGTAAAGCCGGTTTCAGCATCTCCCCCCACCGTCCACACCTCGGTGGCCTCATAGCCGGTGAGGGTTCCCTCTTCCAGCTTCACCGTCACACCCACTGGGTAGTAGGTGCTCTTCACGTTGGCGGACAGGGCCAGCATGGTATCCGGCGCGTAGATCACCACCTGGTCACCAGCGGAAATGGGAGTCTCTCCCTCCTGCCCGCCATCAGGCACCAGAGGCTCGTCGTTCACATCAAAGCTGCCACTGCGGAAAAACTGAAACGTATAAATTTCAGGCTTACTGGTGTTCATGCCATAGCAGGTAAAGTAGCCACCATAGTATTCCAGATACTGAGGCTTTCCGTAGGCTACGGCATTGGCTCCCTTGATATAGAATCCACCCCCTGCCTCTTCCAGATCAAACTGCGTATACTCTCCCAGCTCCTCCACCAGTCGGACGTTGGTACCGTCCAGATAGAGGAAGCCCTTGTCACTTTTGAGAACATAGTGGCCGTCCTGCTCATAGACCTTGAACTGGGCCGCACCCTCGGGAAGGGTCAGGGTATCATCGCTGACTTGGGCATCCACAGCCACCAGCTCGTCCTTGGTGCTGCCGGAACTACTGGTGTAGGTATAGCCCTGGCTGCTCATGACTTTGTTGGCTTCAGGATAGTAGATGGTCACCACGTCGCCCTCTGCGATTGTCTCCACCCGCTGGGCAGTGGCCGGCGCCTGAATGGTGTAGCGGATGGTCTGGATGGCGCTCTGGGTGCCATCCAGCACGGCCACCGCCTTTAAGGTCACCTGAGCCCCTGCCTCACCGGTGATCACCGGCTTAGTCTCGTCGGTATAAAGGGTGCTGATGTCGCTGGGGTTACTGCCGTCGGTGGTGTAGTAGATGGCAGCTTCTTGGGTGGCGCAGGTCAGAGTGATGGCGGTGCCGGAGGCCACCTCTCCGCCCTGGGGCTGTGCCTGGGGTGCGGCCACTGTAATCCCTGTGTCTCCGCTGTCCACCTGGAACACCAGCAGATCAAACACATAGCCGCTGGAATTGGTGGTGGAGTATGCACCAAAACGTGCCCCGGAGGTTTGCCATGCAATGGCCCGGGTGCTGCTTCCAGAGGCCACAAAACGGAAGGTGCCGTCCCCGTTATCGGTCACATTCCAGGTGTAGGCTTCCTGAGGCTTGGTAAAGTTGGTACCTGAGCTGCCATAGCCCAGATAGTTGGTGCCATTGGACAGACTGATTCCGGTTCCCGAAGCCGCTGCCGTCCACACCGGCACGTCGGTGCCGCTGAGGTTGGTCCCGTTCACCGTCACAGGTACCCCGTCAATTTTGCTGCCAATGGTGGTGTCCAGAGCTTGGGCGCCACGGTCGGTGTTGGCCACCAGCACGAAGCTGCCGCCTGCCTGGAGTTGTGCCGCCGATGTGACCTGGGTGTAGGTGTTCTCCTGGGCATAGGTCATGACAGGAAGCATGCCCAAGCACAGAACCAGTACCATCAGCAGAGCCAACCCACGCTTGCTCCAGCTTTTGAATCTGTGATACATAAGTATCCGTTCCTTTCTCTCAAATGGTTTCATCTATCAAGAACTCTGGAGGGGCGAAACATCAGATAGGCACTGATGCCTGCCACCAGAGGAACTGTCAACAGGATACCCAGGGAGCCTGCCACACTCTGCAACACCTCAATACAGAGAAAATCCGTGTTCACCAGCTGGAGAAACGGGATGTCATAGACCTGGATGAGCAATAACATGTTGAAGGAGGAGCCAGCAAAGGCCAAAATCAGGGTGTTTGCCATGGTTCCCATGGCATCTCGTCCAATATTCATTCCGGAACGGAAAAGTGCATGAGCCGAAAGGGTGGGGTTTTGCTCCCTCAGCTCCCACACCGACGAGGCAATGGACATAGCCACATCCATCACAGCCCCCAGAGCCGCCACCAGCACTCCGCATACCAGCAGCCCCTGGATGGTCAGTCCATACTCGCTGCCGTAGAGCATCAAGTTCTCGGCCTCAGTCATGTTAAACCCATTCAGCGGCGTGATCATCCCCGCCACCCAAGCAAACAACCCCGCCACAGACACCCCGCACACACAGCCCAGACTGGCACACAGGCATTTCCGGGTCAGCCCATCCAACAACACCAGAGAGGCCACTGCAGTCACCGCCACGATGCCAATGGTGAGAGGTATGGCGGGTAGACCACGAACGAGACCGGGCAAAAGCAAACACCACAGACACAGCAAGGTAAATACCAGCCCCAGCAAGGCTCTCAGGCCCTTTTTGCCCCCCAGAATCACCAATACGGCGCAGAAAATCAACAGTGCGCCCCCCATCACAAAGCCTCGGTCATAGTTGAACATGGTGGCATAGTAGGAGCCGTCTTCCTGGGTGATGAGACGTACAATAACCCGATCCCCCTCCTGCACATCCACGTTGAACAGTGCACTGAGGTAGTTGGTCAATGGCAGCACTTCCCCCTTATGGCTCCCCGAGAGCAGCTGAATCTCCAGCTTCTGGGTACCCACACGGCGACCTTCACCCTGCTCCCAGTCGGGGGCAGCATCGTCCTCCAGCACCGCCGTCACCTTGGCCGGTACAAACACCAGCTGGCTGGACGCTGTGGGCTGGCCGCTCACCGGGCGGTTGAGCCACACCCCCGCTGCCACCAGCAGCGCCAGCACCATCACCCCTAAAAAAATACGAGGCAGCAGATGAGCCCGATTGTGTGCCTGCTCATCTCTGCCGCACTGTGGAGTTTCTCTGGCCTGTATGGTCTGTTGTTTCCCTGACATATTGATATATTCTCTCCTTGTTGACGTGTCCCGTCCGAATTCCGTCCATCAGTATATCATCTGATTTTCCCCACGTTCCACCACGGTTTCAGGTGTTTTCGGTAAAGCAAAGGTAAACACACCATTCTTCTCCCCGAATGCCATACTCCTGATTTTACACAAAATACAAGCAGCCCAGTTGCACAGGCAACCAGGCTGCTCCGATGTTCAAAGCGTGAAATATTGTCACAGTTTACTTTCTTTTGGCAGGGTATCCTTCCTTGTCACCTGCACTATTTTTATGTTTTTTCTTCTGTCCAGTCTGCCGCGTCCTCCACCACACCAGTGATCAAAGCCTGGAGGGTGTGGGCGTTCTCATGGGTCACCACCGGCCCGCCGGTCTCCTGCTCCAATTCCTTGCGGGCATTTCCGGCAATGCGGCCGCCCCGTTGGGCCACTTTGCGGTTTTCCTCCAGCCCCTGGGGTTGCTCTGCCCGGGAGATGCTGGTGGTGGATGCCTCGGCCAACATATTGAGCACCAGCTCCAGATCACTCATGTTGTCCCGCAGGTTCTCTTTCTTCAGCCCCTTGAGCTGCTTGTACTGCCTGGTGGTCATTCCAGACCAGGCACGGGAAATCTCGTCGGTAAGAATGGCATATTCCCGTCCCTTTTCCACGCCACGTTTCTGCCACTCATCGGTGAGCTCATTACGGATGCGGATGGACAACAGGCGCTGATGCACCCATTCTTCCGAGTAGCCCTTTTTCAGGTAGGTCTCCAATGCCCGGTCAATGGCCTGTTCCGGGTCAATGGTCTCCTCGATCCGCTCCCGGCCCACCTGGGCCAGCCACACCTTGAACGGCTCTGCCTTAGGGGACGGGATGGACTGGATGATACGCAGGAGCTGCTCGGTGTTGGCCACATCGGTCATTCGTTTTTTTCCGTCTGCTGCGGTCATCTTCAAACCGTGACAATTTGTCACGGTTTGATTTCCTTCCTCTTTCAGTCGTTGCTTCAGCTTGCGCCAATAAGCCGTAGGGTCCTTACTGTCTGTGAGCACCCCCACCACGTCCACCACAGAGAAGTACCACTCCTCCTGCTGGGCATCCCAAGCGGTGCGAATGCGCTGATCCTCAAAAAGTTGGATTTGATCGTTCTGCATCTTCTCGTCCATGCGTATGTACCTCCACGGTTGTGTTTTTCATTTTATCATAACGCCTGTGGCAAATCCAGGGTGTTTCCCTGGTATATATACCCTCTGGACCCCCTCCCGGATTTACACGGTTGAGCCCACAGGTTTCGTCATGATGTACAATCTATGCCGGTCCGTTTTGCCAGATCCAGCATTCCGAAGCAGAACATTTCCCACCGTGTCCATGTTGTATGTGACGGGTCACCCTCCCGAATACGCATGGTTCGGCGGATCTCTTTGGGTATTACCACACGACCTAAGTCGTCAATTCTTCGCACAATGCCGGTTGCTTTCATCCTTTGCCACTCCTCTTTATTTG
This sequence comes from Candidatus Enterenecus avicola, assembly GCA_018715985.1. Lineage (GTDB taxonomy): Bacteria > Bacillota > Clostridia > Oscillospirales > Oscillospiraceae > Enterenecus > Enterenecus avicola. The sequence continues at coordinate 27,771 of DVKO01000142.1, read as the reverse complement.
AAAACTCACAGGTTCTACTGGGAAATTACCTGTTTTGTCAATTATTATGAGCAGTTTCCAGCGGGTTATGCAGTGAACCCCTTGTCTGAAGCGGCTGGATATTTTCCCAGATTTATGTCACAATTTTTCATTGATGTTTCAAGGCCAGAAGAACGAATGGTAGGCCTCAAAGCCTGTTTCAGCTCTGCTCCGAAGTGGGCAGCAGCCGCCCATCCCGCAGCTCCAGCACCGCATCCGCCCGGGCCGCAATGGACAAATCATGGGTCACCACAATGACGCACCGTCTCTCCTCATGTGCCAAGCGCAGCAGCAGGTCCGTGATGCTCCTGGTATTCTCCTCGTCCAGGTTCCCGGTCGGCTCATCGGCCAGAATGATCTCACATCGGATGGCCAGCGTCCGGGCGATGGCCACTCGCTGCTGCTCCCCGCCGGAGAGGTGGGTAGGGTATCGGCGCCACTGCGCCGGGCACTGCGCACCGCCAGAAAGCTGATCAGGGCTCCTGCCAGGATCACCAGCACCAACAAAATGGGGATGGTGTACCGGCTCCGGCGGATGTTCTGCTGGAGGGTGGCCAAGGTACTCCAGTATGTTTGGTCATAGATGGTCAGTGCATAGGAATAGAGGGTGTCTCCACCCTGAATGTCCACCGGCTGGAACAAGCGCTGAACCCAGTCATGGAGGGCCTGAAGCTGTCGGTTGTCCTTGACATAAAATTGCAGGGAATCGCAGCTGATGGATTGGAAGCGTTCCTCCATCAACCGCTGCGCATACCCCCAGGGCAGGTACACCGTGGACGTGTCTCCCCCATGAAGCCCTGCCTCGGTCAGCTTCACCTCCACCGCTCCTGCCTCTGGGGACAGCGGGTCCTGCAAGCGCAGCGTCAGCTCCGACTGGTCGGCCTCTGCCATCTGCTGATACATGGTTTTGAACACCACGCACACAGGCTCCACGGAAGCATAAAATATATTTTGGGTCAACCACAGCACCGGCGCCCCCATGGCCTCGTCCAGAGCAGGCTCCAGCTCCGGATTGGTCAGGGCCAGGACTTGCAGGTCCTGCGTCTGTCCTGTCTCTGCCTTGCCTCCCTCAGCCAGGGTGGCATAAAACTCTTTGGTCATCTGCAAATCCCGCACATAGGCGGCGGCTCCCTCCTACACGGATGGATCACTCAAAACCTGCAGATAGAAAGGGCGGATGCGCAGTCCGGTGGTGGAGCTGCCGCGGTGGACACACAGTTCCACTTTGACCCATGGTATTCTAATGTCAAGTATTACAATGGCAAGAAAGGGGTCTTATATGAAAGCCATTCAAATCAACCGTTATTCCAAAACCATCCACACCCAGTTGTGTGACGTTCCTCAGCCTAGCATTTCCGAGTTTGAAGTTCTCATACAGGTAAAGGCAGCAGCGGTCAACCCCCTGGAGCTGCTGATCCTCACCGGCAGCGTCAAGCTCATTCAGGACTATCCCATGCCACTGACCTTAGGCAACGAATGTTCCGGTGTTGTCGTGCAGGTGGGGCAGAACGTCCAGGCCATTGACCAGGCCAATCCCAAAAAGGTGGACGACAAGGCCTGCATCTCCTGTATGCGCTGCGTCTCCCTCTGCCCCCACGACGCCCGCAAGGTGAATCCCCTGATGCTGGCCGCCGTGGGTGTGGCGCTGAAGAAGGTTTGCCCCAGCCGCAAGGAATGCGAACTGTTTTTATAATATAGACCAGAAGGTGAGCTGATACGATGAAAACAGGTGTAGTGGATGTGGGCGGTGGCCTGAGAGGCATCTACGCCGTGGGTGTACTGGATTATTGTATGGACCATCACATTTCCTTTGACCTGGGCATCGGGGTGTCCGCAGGCAGCGCCAACCTGGCTTCCTACGCAGCCAGACAGCGGGGACGAAATCATCAATTCTACACGGAATACGCATTCCGCAAAAAATACATGAGTCTCCGCAATTTTATATGGAAAAAATCCTTTATCGATCTGGATTACGTCTACGGGACCCTCTCCTGCTCCCATGGAGAAAATCCCCTGGACTACCCTGCCCTGCGGGACAACCCCATGGAGTTTTATGTGGTGGCCACCGACGCCCGTACCGGGCAGGTGAAATACTTCGACAAAGGTGACATCCGGCAGGACGATTACAACGTCTGCAAAGCCTCCTGTGCCATTCCCTTTGTGTGTCGCCCCTATGAGATCTCCGGGATTCCCTACTACGATGGGGCCTTGGGCGACCCTGTGCCCATCCAAAAGGCGTTTGAGCTGGGCTGTGGCCAGGTGGTCTTGATCCTGACCAAACCGGAACACCAACTGCGCACTTCGGAAAAAGACGAGAAACTGGCCGCCCACATCCGCAAAACATACCCAGCCGCTGCGGCAAAGCTGTGCCAGAGGGCCCAGCGGTATAATGAGAGCGTAGCTTTGGCCCAGGAATATGCCCGGCAGGGGAAGGCGCTGATTCTCTCCCCCGATGATACCTGTGGAGTGAGCACGCTGAAGAAGAGCAAGGATTCTCTCCAACGCCTCTATGAAAAAGGGTATGGAGATGGGGAGAAAATTGCCCATTTTCTCGCCGCCCCAACGGCCCAACCTTCTGAGACCTCATGAGCGTGAATGCTCTGCCATGAAAGCGATCCGATGAGCACGTTTTCCACAGATCATCACAAAATTGCGGATTGATTGGAACCAATCCATTTCCATACATAAGCAGGACGGAAGGGAGGCTCGCCTCTCTTCCGTCCTGCGTCATTCTATGGTCCAGCATCCACTTCTCTTCCACATGGCGTAGAGTTTACACTCCCACCCAGGAACACGACCCAGTGAGAAAGCTGATCCTAACAAAACGTTCCAGGAACTGTGAACCGCACAAATCTGGGTTAAATCGGTAATTCTGGGGCAATCAAACATTTTTCTCCCTGCACAAATAAAGGATTGAGAATGAGAAAAAGTAAAAACAGGATATGCTCACCAGAGATGATACCCGGGACTACCCTCCCGGGTATCACCCATTTTTGGGGGTAAAACGGGTGATAGGCACCAATCTTTATATTTGATATAATAAAGGCACGTTATTCTGGGCTAAAATGCGTCTTTCCGGCAAGCAGTTTCCCAGGAAAAAATCTTTTAGGTCCAGCCGCGCAAGTCTGAACCGTCAAGTAAGGAGGGAGCCGTATGAAAAAAAGGATTTTTAGTTTGCTGTGTGTATTTGTGCTTCTCATTGGACTTCTGCCCTCGCAGGCGCTGGCCTATGTGGGGGCGATACGTACCACGGAAGAAGAAAGTGCCGCAGTCACAACCAGCCGGATTACCTACGGCGGTGTGCAGTATCTGGTACTGCAAAACGACTATATCACCTTTGCCGTGCAGACCACCGGCAGCGGCTCTGTGCTGCGCAGTTACACCGTACCAACGGCACAGCTAAACAGCAACAACGACATTTTCCGCTTCCCGGCAGAGACCAACCGGTTCTATCTGGGCAATCAAGAAGGCTTCCAAAACGCCGGGCAGCTGCAAATCAAGAGCATTTCCGGCCAAGTGGAGAACCTGGAGGATGAAAACAGAAAAATGCTCTATGTGTCCCTTACCTTCACCGATTCTCGCTTGGACGCCGTCATGAACTTCTGGCTGGACCGAGTGAACAAAGGCACAGACACCGGGACTTCTGACATCCAACCGGCCATTTACAAAGACCTGAGTGAAGCGGGAAATCACTGGTCAGTGGTCTCTTACACTTCCTTCCGCATGACCAGTACCGATACTTCTGTTCAGGATGTGGGCTACCCCCATCACGTCAAGGAGTATCCCCTGGCCTCTATGGGACACCGAAATGTGTCGGCAACAGCCCCTCTGATGCTGAGTGTAGCGGAGGAAATGTGGGGGGATGATCCTTGGCTGACTCACCAGCAGACGAATTTTTACCCACAGAATATTACGGCTGGACTGGGATATTCCCAAACATACAACTGGGTTGAGTACGAGGTTCCTGTGGAAGGAGTAACTTGGACGAGGACAAAGGCGATAGCTACCTATTACACAGAGGTCTACACGAATAACTATCTGGCAGCAAATCCCTTTGTGGGGCTTTCTTCCTTTAACAAAGACGCTCTAGACGCAGCCAACAGCCACGGTGTAGAGGGGCATCACTGGTTTCTGCCGGACTATGTTTCCAGTGATGGGAGAACCGTGACCACCTACTCCCCCGGCGAACGACTTTGGAATGTGGATTTCCAGCACGTTCAAACCGTGTGCTCCCTCTGGGGATTCCGGGATCTCTACGCCAAGGGTGACGCAGAGGCCCCCACCCAGCCGGATAAGGTGGAAGTGGAGCTCAACGCCGACAAGCTGGCCATACTACGTTCCAGTACCGGCGTACTGACGGTTCAACCCTATGACAGCGATCAGGGGTTGTCCGCAGTCAAAGCCTTGTACCCCAACTATACCCACGTTGCCACACTCCGGGGCAACTATAAAACCACCACTAAGGTAGCAGACAATCCCTTTGCAGGCCTATTTTCGTGGTGGACGGGATACACCGGAGGGAACACAATCTATACCTATGAATTTACCGACAGAGCGGCGGCGCTGTCTCCCACCGTGACAGCCACCTGGGGCGACGGCGGCTCCTTCTCCATCACATCCGACGGCAAGATCACCCACAGCGGACTGAGCCTCAGCGCTCCCACCTTCAAGTTCTATGCCCCCAAAAACGGCGGTGGACTGACCTTGGGCTTTGACGCCGACGGGCTGACCATGGGCTTTGAGCCGGAGAAAAACAGCGCGATCTTTTCCCTGGACATCCCCCATGCCACCACCCAGGTGGCGATGGGCTATGCAGACAAAGACGGCAACCTCCGTTTCACCGGGGAGATGAGCATTTCCACCCTCTTTGACGGCGCCACCTTTGACATGGAGGAGCTGGGCTATGGGCTGAAAAACGGCAGCTTCACCGTAAACGGTGTGCGGGCCACCGGCAGCTTTGACACCGCCAAGCTGATTGGGCTGGATTTGGCAGAGGTGGAAGGCTCCATCAACACCTTTGCCGGGCAAGAAAGCTACGGATTTGATGTCAGTCTGGACCTGTTCTCCCTGGTGAAGGCCAAGGCAGAACTGGAACTCAAGCGTTTGAAGTCCAATGGCGCTCTCATCCCCGACGACCTGTATCTCTATGTGGGCGGCAGCGCATTGCCGGTGCTGACCGTGGTGCCCACCATCCCCGTGGCACAGATCACCGGCGGCGGCCTGGGATTCTACAATCTGGCGGATACCATCAACGGCGATTACTATGCCATTCCTCCCATCACCATGCGGGGTACCGTCAAGGGCAAATACGTGCAGCTGTTCACCGGTACCACCGATACGGTGATTGGCCCCGGCGCCTTTGAGTTTACCGCCTCCGACATCAAAATTGCAGGCATGGAAAGTCTGCGCATCATTGAGGAAGCCGGGTTGGGGCTGTACATTGGGGGCCAGCGGGTCAACTATAACGGCACGGAATATTCCGGCATGAGATTCGCCGGTAAAGCGAATCTGGAGGCCGGACTGCCATCGGTGAGCGAGAATTGGCTCAAACTGGATGCTGGTGTGGCCGTGGGCCTGTTCGGCGGCTTAAACAATGCGAATACCCAGCTCTATGTCCAGGCCAGCGGCAACAGCCACATCAACGCAGAGCTTCAATTCCCCGATGATTGGGCCATCATCGGCGGTATGAATTTGCTGGGTGCAGGCGTGGACATCGTGGTGGGCGGCCAGACGGTCATTCCCGTCAGCGGCAGCATTGGCAACGGCTTTAGCGGCGCATTCAACAACATGAAGCTGTATCTGGGCGCCATGGGCCAGGCCTCCCTGCTGGGCTGCAATGCCCGGGTCTGGGTGATCCTGCCCAAGAGCGCAGCGACGGGGGACTGGTGGGACTTCACCTTTAAGGTTTGGAAATCTCTGCCCGCATGGAGCTGGGATGGCAAGATCCAAGGGCTTCGCACCACATCCCAACGAAGCGCACCTGCATCGCGGTTGCTGTCTGCATCGGCAAGCACCAGCCAGACCGTCAACGTAAATGTGACCAATGAAACGGATAGCGCCTATCTGGTGCTGGCCTTTGACTCCTCGATTACAGAAGCACAGCTGAAGGAACATCTCCGGGTGACCGCTCCCAACGGCAGCCAGGTAAACTTGGTATGGCTTTCCACCGATGCGGATGGGAATATCACCAATGCCGACACAGCCAATGTCTCCAGCGGCGTGGTTGCCCGCTCGGACGGAACCGGGAACGACCATGTTGCCCTGATCTATCTGGGGAAGGGAACCGGCTTCAACGGCGATTACACCATTACCACCCTGGACGCCGCCTCTGGGCAATCCCTATTTGCGGCCAGCGTCAATAAGGTCACCACCCTCAACAGCACGGATCTCTCCTTTACCGCGCAGGCTGCCGCCATCAACGTAGAGCCGGATGAACTGGGCCCGGTCCGCTTCAGCGGCAACACCGTCACCGGCAGCGTTGCCAACCCCGAGGCCGGTGTGACCTATGTGGTGCGCACCTATTTGTCCAGCGACCCAGACGGCGCGGACTATCTGGTGGATGAGCAGGTGCTGGACGATACCACCAGCTTCAGCATTCCCGTTCCCGCCACCGGCACCGCAGCTCCCAGCGGCAGCTACTATGTCACAACCTACCTGATGCGCCAGGAGACGGGGGACTTTGACGGCGACGGCACCGTTGAGGCGGATGAAGTGGCTCTGCTGGGCATCGGCAACGCCAGTTCGGAGAGCCGGATGACCTACACCAACTCCATGCAGCCCGGCCAGGTGCAGACCGTGACCCTCACCGCCACCGGCAACGAGACCATGCAGGCCTCCTGGAGCCAGGTTGACGATGCCGACGGCTACCGTATCACCATTTATCACGCCGATGGCACCGACACGGGACTGGGCTATGAGTACGACGTGTCTCAGTTCTCTGGCGAGGCCAAAATGGCCGGCTTGAACCTGGACAACGGTACCTTCTCCATCGACATGGCCATGACCGCCGGGGGAGCCACAACCGAGGACGGCACCCCCATCACCCTGGATGCAGGGCAGGAATACAAGGTGGGCGTCACCGCCTACCGCAGCGAAACCATAGGGGAGCAGACAGCCAAATACTACGGCATAGAGAAGCAGTCTGAAGCAAAGATGCTGCCGGAGTATGCTCCCCTGGACATGACCATTATGGTCAACTATGAGCCGTTGACGGCAGATGAAAATGGTATCTATCAGGCCACATTCCATGACACAGGCAGTGGCTTGACCGTGGAGGCTCCGGAGGGCGTGGATGCCACCTTCACCGCGACCCGAATGGACACCGGCGCAGCGTTGGAGGAAAGACTATACGGTGGTGGCTATATCATTCCCACCGTGGATGGCACTCTGATGCTGTCTGTGACGGGCAGTGTCACCCATGACGGGGTGACCGACACCACCACCCGCTATGTGCTGGTCTCCCGGGACGATACCCCGCCTATCCTCACCTTGGACGAGGAAGTGTTCTATGCAGATCCCAGCACCCGCACCTATACCATCACCGGCGTCACCGAGCCAGGCGCCACCGTGACCATGGCAGGGCCCGCAAATGAGTGGGACTATGCCGACATCATTACCACCACGGCGGCAGCAGACGGCAGCTTCTCCCTGACAAGCACCTTGGCTCCAGACAATGATGGCATATTCCAGGCCATCAGCAGCACGGATGCAGCAGGCAACGAGGCGACCAATTCCGCCATGATTACCCTGCTCACTGAGTACCCCGTGCACTTCGATGCCAACGGCGGCAGCGGAACCATGCCGGATGACACTGCCGCCTTCGGTGCCAGCTATACCCTGCCCCCCTGCGACTTTACCCCACCCCAGGGCAAGCAGTTCCAGGCATGGGCCACCAGCACCGACGGCACCACGGTGTATGCGCCCGGCGATTCCGTGTTGTTGGAGGCCGACACCACCTTCTACGCCCTTTGGGAGGACATCCCCCACACCCATGTGGGCGTGCTGCACACCGGATATCCACCCACCTGTGATATCGAGGGAGAAAAGGACTACTACACCTGTTCCTGCAACAAGTTCTTTGAAGATGCGGCCTGCACCAAGGAGATCACCAATCTGGAGACCTGGAAGGTGATTCCTGCCACCAGCCACAAACTGACCAAGACCGAGGCCAAGGCTCCCACCTGCACACAGGCAGGAAACAAGGAGCACTGGACCTGCGAGACCTGCGGAAAGTATTTTGGGGATGAGACTGCCACCACGGAGCTCCAACTGTCCGATGTGACCCTCCCTGCTCTGGGGCACAGCCAGACGGAGGTCACCAACGCCAAGGCGGCCACCTGCACACAGGAAGGCTACACCGGTGACATCGTGTGCACCGTGTGCGGAGAAGTGGTGGAAACGGGTCAGGTGATCGCCAAGCTGGCCCACGATTATCAAGGCGGCAAATGCACGGTGTGCGGCAGTCTCGATCCCGCATTCCAGCCTGAGATCATCGCCGGCGCCAATGGAACCTGGCAGCAGGGCAGCAGAGACCCCCTCTCGTTCACCTCCAACGCAGCCTATGATGACTTTAGAAAGGTCCAGGTGGATGGCAAAGACCTGGCCCCCTCCAACTACACCGTCAAGGAGGGGAGCACCATCGTCTCCCTGAATGCCGCCTATCTGGAGACCCTGTCTGTGGGTAAGCACACCCTGTCCGTCGTCTCCCAGACCGGCACAGCCACCACGGAGTTTACCATCCAGGCGCCTCCTGCCACCGGCGGGGATTCCCAGTCCCCTCAGACCAATGACAGCAGTCACCTGGCCCTATGGTTGGGTGTGTTGGCCAGCTGCGGCGTCCTCCTGTCCGCCGGGCTGTGGTACAACAGAAGACGGAACGAGGCCAAGCACCAGTGATGGGCAGGCCATAGGCCATCCCATCAGCTTCACTTCATAATGTGAGGTACAATTCCATAGAAACCGAGAGGCTGTCCCTTTGCAGGGACAGCCTCTCAGTTTCGATCAGATGATAGCCCACAGGTTTTCTTCTGTCATGAATGAACGGTGAGCATGGTCCCCAAAAACAGGGGCATCTGGTGTTCCATATCCACCAGTAGATAGACGAAGGGGCGGTCCAGCGTCACCTCGATGAACTTGTCAGGCTCCAGCATGGACTCTCCGTTCACCTCCACCGCTGTGGCTGCCCCGGCCCGGGTCCCCTGCTCCGCCACCGAAATATAGGTCTTGTGGAGCACCTGATTGACGAACAAATTCCCCCCGGCATAGGTCCCCAGCCCGGACAAATCCGCCTGGGTGCCGTCAAAGGCCATGGTCATTCCCATGTCCTCCAGCGCCTGGGTGAACGTCACATCGGAGCCGGATTCAAACTTCGGTATAGCAGCCATCACAGGGGTGTTTTTTGCATCTCCCAGCAACGCTCGGAGATGCTCCCCGGTGAGGGTGTCCACATACTCCTCCACCGTCACCCCCTCATTGGGCAAAAGGGCGACAAAGGCATACTTGCCTCCGGCATAGGGCTTCAAAAAACCCGTGGCCAGATCGTCCTGCAAGAACCCCGCTTCCTGGCTGTGCATCATCTCCACCGACTGGCTCTCCCCCGCTTGGGTGGTAAAACTTCCCTCCCACACATCCGCCTGGGTGTAGACGCTCTCCCACTCCGCCTCAAAGGCCAGCGCATTGACCAGGTACATCACCGTATCCGCAGGAATCTCGTCCAGAATTTCCTCAACCATGCCGTGGGTCTCCTCCTCCACCCAGCGGTTGATCTCCCTCACCGTGGTCTGGTCAAAGGGGGCCTGGTACACGCCGGCCCCGTAGTAGTTGGCGTTGGTCTGGAGAAAGTCTTGATTGACCGTAAGGTCATCCCGCTGGGCCAGCCAGATGGAGTTGGCCAGACGCATGGCATCATCCTCCTGGCCCATGAGGGTGTGCACCGCCTGGTTGAGCCGCTCCACCGGCGCCCCTAAGGTGTCCTCCATCTGCGCCAGCGTCTCCCCTTTGGCCCCGTTGGCGGTCATAGCCAGGGCACACAGCACTGACAAGGGAGAGATGAGTGTATTTTTCTCCTCCTCCGCGGTGGTTTGCAGCAGCCTCACCCCGAAGTCCGCCACACGGCTCCACTCGTCCTCTGTGGTCTGGGTCAGGGTCAGCGGCTGCGGCTTTACCCCTTCCATCCGATCCCGTGCAGTTGGCGCCGAGCATCCTCCCAGAGGCAGGCAGCAAACAGCCAACACCCCTGCCGTCACACGCAGCATTCGTTTCATGTCTCGTTCCTCCCTTTCTTGTCACGCCTTTCCCTGGACAACCGGTGTCCAATCCAGCTGCCAGCACACCGGATCCAGTCCCTCTATCTGGACATAACCACCGTCGTAGAGCACCAGGTGTACGGTAACTCCGTCCGCCTTCTTCAAAATCAGGTCTCCGTAGACGTCCTTACTCGTCAGATTGGCCTCCTCTGCGGACACAGCTGGGGTGTTACACAGCTCCTCCAACCATGCATGGAGCCGATCCAGGTGGGGGATGTCTCTCCCTCCCGCCATGCTCTGCCCCTGCACGGCAGCTTCAACCACTTGACCGGGCAGGTGGAACACCGTTTCCAACACATCGCTGCCGGTTTTCACCGTGATGTCGTTGTTGTTCCAGTACAGGGTGACGCTGCCCTCCTCATCCTGCATACACAGCAGATGGGTGGGATCATAGCCGTTGACGGCATAGAAATCCCCCCTGGCGCTGTCCTCCATATAGCCGCTCTCCAATGTCCATTCGTCCACGTGTCCGTCTGAGGTGCCCAGCTTTTTCCCCACCAAATGGGAGCCGTCGGGAATCCGGCTGCACGCCACATAGCTGCGGCCCTGGTAGGTGAAAAAGCTGGCCACATCCGCCTCGGTCACCATATTTCCCCCTTCATTTGCTTCCAGAGGGGGCACATACACCCCTCCGCTTCCATGTTCCAGCTCTGTTTCCATCTGATTGTGGCTCTCCTTGCCCACCGAGCCATTGGACTCCATGGGGCTGCGCCACAGCTGTGCCACCATGGTTCCGGCCACCACCAGGCACAGGCAGGCCGCCAAGGAAACAAGAGGCCACCTGCTCTTTTTCCTCCTTTGGCCGCGGAACCCCTGGGCCTCATACAGAAGCTCCTCGTCCACCTGCTCCAGGGCGTCTAAGATCTGTTCTCCCCTCATAGGTCAAACCCCTCCTGTCTCAAATACGCACGCAGGGCCTTTCTCACCCGAAACAGGGTGCTCTTGGCCTTGCTCTCATGGACACCGCAATACTGCGCCACCTCTTTGAGGGAATCGAGAAAGTAGTAGCGGCCCAAAAACATGGCCCTGGTCTGGGGCTTTAGGGTGCAGAGGAACCGGCTGATGGCCTGAGCCAGCAATTTCCCATCCAGCACCTGCTGCGGGTCCTGCCCGGTGGCACAGCACTCCTCCAGCTCCTCCAGGCACATGGCATAGGTGTCCCCCTGCCGCTTTTGACTGGTGTGGTGACGGTATCGGTCTATGGCCCCATGGCGGGTGAGCCGTCCCAGATAGATGGATAGCTTGCTGGGCCGTTGGGGCGGTATGGACTGCCACGCCTTGAAATAGGTGTCATTGACCACCTCTTGGCTGTCCTCCTGGTCATGGAGAATGTTGTAGGCAATTTTGCTCAGATAGGGGTGGTATTTCCGCTGGCTCTGGACAATGGCCTCCTGGTCCCGCCGCCAAAACAGCGCCACAATTTGTTCGTCCTCCATGGCCACTCCTCCTTTTTCTTCCCTCACCCTATATCCCGAAAACAAGGCGCACTGGTTGCACTTCCCATTATAATTCATAACGCAGAGAAAAACAGCAGCTGTTCCCCAACATGAAACAGCTGCTGTTGGCGTTAGATCCGATGGATGGAGGTCTCCCCTTCCCGCAGCGGCCCAGCCCTGCGTCAGTGATTGCTGAACACGATGAGCTTGTCCCGCTCCGTCAGCTCCACCCATATCTCCTCCTGGTCGCCCTGGAAGAGAACCATCTCTCCTCCCGGCTTGACATACCCCAGGACGATGGCGGGGTTGCGCTGGCTGGCGGGCAGGCGTTCATCTGCGGACGCCTCATAGACCGCCCGAATCAATTCTCTGGCCGTGCATCGTGGAGGGATCTCCTCGAAGAAGCGGCTGACCTTCTTGGCGTAGATCTCCTTACTCTCGTAGACCTCCGCCCCCTCCGCGTCATAGGTGAGAATGTCCGCATAGAAGCTCTGCAACGCCTCTTTCTCCCCAATCTGGGTAATCATCTTGCTGATGTACCGATTGCTGATGACCACATTGTTGACGCTGTAACTGTTGACCACATCGTGGTGTTTGGGATCTATGATCTCCACAATCACGTCCACGCTCTCCACATCAAAGTTGGGATCGGACAGCTTTTTCTCCTCAATGATGTTCTGAACATAGACCAGATTGGCCAGGGCGTTGGCGTCGATGTCCTCGTTGAGCGCATCATCGTCAGAGAGGATCAATATGCTGGTGTCCTCCTCGTTGGATGCGATGAACCGTTTGATGGTATCGCAGATGATCTCTTTGTCGTAAATGCTGGCAGCCACCGTCTGGGTCACAAAGGGGTAATCCCTGTAATAGTCCAGGCGCTCCAGGGACTTCTCATCGTCGATGACCATCAGGTTGAGGATCTCGCCAGAACCGTCCTTGTAATTCCACTCGCTCCGAAACGCCTGGAAGCCGCCCATGATCTCTCTGCACTTGCTGTTGTGGCCCAGAATGATGACGTTTTTTCTCTCAATCCAGTAGTTGTGGTTGAGCTTCACCCCAAACGAAGAGGGTTTTTCCTCATCCCGGCGCAAAATATCCTTTTCCGATCCTGCGGCATAGAAGGCGTAGCTCTTCCGGTCATTCATCATAAAGGTCAGCGGAATGGACCGCCGATGCTGGGCCAGGTGACGGCGGATAAAGGTGTCGTCCTCCTCCATCTCCTGCCGACGGGCATAAAAGGTCATGCCCTGGTTGGAAAACAGCTCCCCATAGGCCAAGTTCAACTCCGGCATCAGGGAGAACTGGGAGAGGATCTGTCCCAACACGTGGTTGATGTTGACGGGAACGATCTTACACTTTCCATCCACCTGTTTGCACGCAATGATCTTTTCCACCAATTCCGCCGTCCAGTCGTCGGTGATCTCCACAATGATTTTCTGATCGTCGTCCGAGCTCTCCGCCCCGGTAATATCCGCCACCTGCATCAAGGTCTTGATGGTCTGGGCATTGCCCCGGTACAACTGCTCATTCCGCTCTCGCTGCTCGAACTTGCACACCGTATTGTTGATGTCATTGCCCAGAATAATCGCCGTCTTGGCGTGCTCCAGGGAGATGTCATGGAGCTGCTTGGAGGAAAACACGTCGCCCTCCCGCACCACCACCGTCACTGTCTGGCGCATATGCTGCCGGTAGTACCGCAGCGTGCCCCGAATGGGTCCATACCCTTTGCACCGCTCTCTGAGGGAGGCATTCTCCCGGTGAATGGTGTCAGCCAGGCGCTCTTCGATCTCCTTTTCAATCTCCGCTTTTCGACTGGACGCCAACACCACCACGCTCTGCCTGTCCTCACAGAACAACAAGTCGTTGACGATCTCTGAGGCCCTGGTGTTCCAGTTCAAGATCACCACATGGTCGGAAATCACCAGCTTTTTGCTCCCTGTATTGGCTTTCTCCACAAAGCTGGAGATGTAGTTGGCCATATAGCCGATGACTGCGCCGGTAAAGGTGATCATCCCCACGATGATGATGCCAATGCAGATGAGCACCACGGACACGCCCACCTGCCCCACTTCATCCAGCACAAACTGAATGCACCCGGCATCCAGGATCATGGTGATGGTGTAAAACGCCGCCTCAAGAAACCCCATTTTTTCGGTGCCCGTCACCGAGAAACTGCTGACAATCAGCGCAGACAGCAGAAAGAACACCACATTGAACAGCAAAATGGCCAAAAGGACCACCGTCCCCGGCTGTTTTGCCACCTTCATACTGATCCACTCTCTCAAGCGTCTTCTCATCCATTACGCCTCCCATTCGGTCCGGACGCCCATCTCTCCCACTGCGTCCGGCTGATCTTTCTCCTTTCGCACAATGTGCCTGACGCCGATCCAGACGTCAGGCACATTTCGCTCTGTACTTACAGGGGCTTGGAACGGTCCTCAAAGGGGGTGGAATGCTCCAGCTGTGTGCCCATGGACAGGGGGTATCTGGCCACGTACTTTCGGAATCCCCGACCATATTCATCCTCCCGCAGGCGGGCGCTAATCTCCTCCCGCTTGGCGGCGGCCGGCTCTCCAATCAGATAGGCATACTGGATCTCCACCCATTTGGCCATTCCCTCATAGACCTCCAGTTCCATATCCTTCCCGTACTTGCGCACGATCTCCTTGTCGTCCCAATGGAGGTACTGCCAGATATGGGTCAGCTCGTGGGCAATGGTCATGATGGAACTCAGCCGGGGCGCTCCATTCTCCACCAGGATGGAATACCCATCTCCGTCCCGAATGGCCACGCCTAGGATCCTGCCATCGAATTTCCCGGTGGGTACAAAGGTCTTGCCCAGCTTCTTGTGCAGCTTCTTGGAGTTGACCATCTGCACCCGCACCGGCTTCATGATCCGGGCCCCGAAGAACGCTTCCATGTTCCGGGCAATGGTGCGGTAGAGCTGGTCAAACTCCTGGGCCGTTTTCACCGAGGTCTTACCGCAGGTGGTGCAGCGCTCCCGGCCATCCGACAGCACCTGGTAGTCGGTGCCCATCAGCTCCACCCCGCAGAAATCGCAGAAATGGCTGCCAGGCTTGCGGGGATCGTAGTTGTTCTCGATCATCTCCGCAATCTCTTTCCCGCTTCTGGCCTGCTTCAGGGAGCCGTCTGCATAGCCGTGCTCCTTCAGGTAGTCCCAGGTTCCCTGCACGTCCAGCTGCTCCGGCACCTGAGTGCCACCGTACAGCAGATAGTACCGCTCATGGTAGGGCTTGCGCTCCATGGTCTTGATTTCCGTGGGTTTCAACACCTTTTCCGGCTCATACTCCAACGTGTCGTTGGCGTCGTTGGGCTGGCTCTCGTCCATGGCGCTGGAGTACATACTTCTGCTCTGGAGCGGCGCATCCTTTGGCTGCTGGTCAGCAGGCTCTTCCGGCTCCTGTCCGGCGGGCTCCTCCGACTCCTGTCCGGCGGGCTCCTCCGGCTCCTGTCCGGCGGGCTCCTCCGACTCCTGTCCGGTGGGCTCCTCCGACTCCTGTCCGGTGGGCTCCTCCGGCTCCTGTCCGGTAGGCTCCTCCGGCTCCTCAGTTTTCTTTTTCCTCCGGAACAGCTTTTGGAAGAACTCCCCGATGCGCCGGAAGAAGCTCTTGATTTTCTTCCACAGACGTCCGATCCAGGTCTTGGGCTCAGGCTCCGCCGCCGTCCCCTCCGGGGGCTCCGGCAAGGTGTAGTCCGGCACTTCCGGCTCCTGGGGCGGATTGAGGCTCTGTTCCACCTGCTCCATATGCCAGTCCAGGTAATCCCAGATGATTTCCAGCACACGGGTCAGGTTTCGCTCCACCGCCTCCAGCAGCCCCAGATCCATCTGGCTGTCCTCAATGAAGTAGAGGCTGTTGGGGTTCAGCTCCACCCCGTCCTGCCCGGCCACGCGGTACGTGAACGGAAGTTCCGTCTCAGAGGCAACGGTCACGGCGATATAGGGGTGGTTTTCCGCAAACATGGTGCGGAAGATCTCATCAAACAACAGCGCAATGGTCTGACACACCGCCCCATCCACAGGCTGGGGCAGATCCACACGCAGGATGCGCTTGTTGTAGTAGGTGCGCCGGGGAATGCCGTTGACCAGCACCTTTCGGCCATGGACGAAATCGTTGTACCGGTCCATCTCCCAATACGCCGGCGTGTCCACCTGCAAATCCGCATACTGGCGGATCACCCGCATCCCGTTGACCTCCCGCTGGTCACCCATGCCCTGGGCATCGACACAGCGGGTGATGACATAGCTGCGCTGCTGGCGGTAGGAGCGTCTGCCGGTGATGTGGTCGGCAGCGCGCCGGAGCAAAATCCGGCCGTCAGTGGTCACCGACTGCATCTCATAATACTTGCCATGGAAGGTGAAGAACTGTCCGGGCAGATACTTTTGGAAGATCTGGCCCCGAAGCTCGGTGCCCAGATACTGCCGCTCTCCGTGCTCATCCTCGGCGATGTAGCTGGCGCTTTGCAGATCCCACAACAGGATCTGTTTGAAGTCCGGGTCGGCAATGTGGAAGTACCGCTCCATCTTCCCGGTTTTCATGGAGAACTTTTTCTTCACGCAGATGACGTCAGGCCCAAACTCCAGGGTCTTGCCATAGGCCTCCCGCCGCAGGATCCGATCTTGGGTGTCGTCTTGGCCGCTGGAAATGGGGCGGTTGATGCTGCACACCAGATCCCAGAAGGTGTCCTCCACCTTGCCCTGTGCCTGCTCCACCAGCATCAGCTCCTGGCGCACCTCCTCCTCGGGCACCATGCCGGCGCTCATCCGCAGGCACAGCCGCAGCACCACATTCCGCACCGTTCTGGCATAGTCGGCCACCACATAGGGGATGGCCTTGGGATCGGTGTTGAAGATGCTGCCGTTGTCCGCCATGTAGTCCTTGAGCAGGTACTCGGGAGAGATGATGTTGATGAAGCTCTGCTCGGTGGCGCGGGTGGAAAAGTCCCGCTTGATCTCGAACATATTGCAGGACTCATCCTCCACCGTGATGTATTGATTTTTTTGGATTCTGGCATTCCAGAGGTTGGGGGAAGTCTGGAAATAGTCGTCGATGCTCTTTTGTGAGATGGGCAGCCCGGCGTAGTGGAGCAGATCGTAGTAATACTGCTTGACAATCCAGTGCATATCCGTCACCGGAAATGCCTCTCCGCCGTACCAGGCCGTGTGGGCCACCTGATGCTTCAGTCCGGCAAAGGACAGCTCGGTGCCCACACCCAGATACCGGGATACGTTGGGCAGCATCCGGTGCTGCAAGTGCTCCCGGTCCGTCTCCCAGCACATATAGGAGCACACGCCGTCGTAGCGGTTGGTGGCCGCCACCTCGCTGAGGCTGGTCATCAGGATGTGAGAGAGGGCATCCACCAGGCCGTCACAGTTTTTGTCCACCGAGCAGAAGGTGATATTTTTCCCTTCCCGTCTGCACGCCTGCACCAAAGAGTTGAGGCCGATTTGGGCAGTGGTGACCAGGCGGGACGGCTCCACCAGCACGACAAATTCCACCTGAGAGAAGAAATCCTCATTGGCCTCGTGGAGTTTCAAGTCGTGGACACTGGAGCGGGTCACAATGCCCACGTCCAGCTCCTGGGCGGTGCGGGTGAGCACCCCCACCCGCCACATCTGCTCCACGTTGGTGACCGCTGTGAGGCCGTCCTCACACCACTGCTGCAAATCGTCCTGAATGCCATGCCGGCCCAGCACCACCAGCACCTTTCGGTTGCGCAGCAGGGTGCGGTTCATGGAATAGGACACATAGGGAATCAGGTCATAGTAGAAGGGGTTGTTGAACAGAATGCTCTTGCCTTGCAGCAGTTCCAGACCGGACACC
Organism: Candidatus Enterenecus avicola; assembly: GCA_018715985.1. Taxonomy (GTDB): domain Bacteria; phylum Bacillota; class Clostridia; order Oscillospirales; family Oscillospiraceae; genus Enterenecus; species Enterenecus avicola. The sequence goes on along the minus strand of DVKO01000142.1, from coordinate 10,170 downwards.
AGATAATTGCGGTCCAGCGTCCCGCCCCGGGCCACCTGTCCCTGCATGAACAGGCTGTACGCCTCGGCAATCCCATCCGAACCGGCCTGCCATGCATGGAGCAGCTCCTCGTTGGTCTGAAGGTCCGCCTCCATATGGGTGGCGTCCGTCCCCTCGGCCTGGAGCTTATCCCCGAAGAGCTTGCGCAGCGCCTTGCGCAGCAGAGAGTAGTTGACCACGTTTTTGGCCTCGTCGTCCTCCCCCTCCACCTGGTCCTCTTCCTCTTCTCCTTTGAGCAGTCCGTCCACAAAGAAGTACATCTCACCCAGGATGAGAATGGCGAACACTGGGTAAAAGGGAACGCCCAGCAGCTGGTTGCGGTACAGTACTCCAGATACCAGCATGGCCAGAATGGACACGCCCACCGCTCCATAGTAGAAGAATTTCAAATAGGTCCGTGCCTGGCCCAGGTGAGGCCGGACATACCATACCTCTGAGCCCTCCTCCTCTCTGGCGTAAAACAGGCCGCTGAGCGTATCTCCCAGAGCCGTGGATTTGCCAAACACCCGTTTGAAAATGGCCAACAGCAGTTTCTTTATAAGGACAAACACCAACATAATCACTGCGTTGGCCGCAATGCACAGCCAGAACATGAGCTGGCTGGAGGCCAGCAGGGTACGAATCCCCTCCGCCAACCAAGCTGCAGCCTCACCCAAAAAGCTCAGGTTGCCGTTGAGGGCCTCTTCGCTCCAGCTCTGGACGCGGTCCAGCCAGCCCGGCACCAGGCTGAGGATCCAGGCGATCCACTGGTTGATGTAGGACAGCAGAAACACCGCCGCAATGCCGTACACCAGGGCCACAATGGGCATGAGCAGCTGTCGATTCCGGATTTTCTTGGGAAGGTTGGCCTTGGCGTTGAGGAGCACAAAGAGCAGGAACGGAAGGGCCACCGCGCACATCACCAGCAGAAATTTGATCCAATCAATCATACAGCTCCTCCATTCTGATGGTGACCCGCCGCACAAAGTCCACCGGCACGGAAATCACATGGCCAGGCTGCACAAACTCGATTTGGGCGTCCCGGTTCTCCTCATGGGGAAGGGGGTACGGATAGTCCACCGGCCTGTGAAAATCATACTGATACGGTGTCTGAGGTTCCACAGGGGTCTGGGTCAGGAATTTCCCAAACACCTCATGCAGCTCCTCCCGGCACCGAAGAATGTCCATCCGGTGCTTTTTCAATACCTTGATTTGCCCAACTTCCGGGTCCTCATGGGACTGGAATTTGTTGAGCACCTGATAGCCACGCATGACATTACACCCGTGGCTGAGATACTTGGAGAACAGGCGGGTGACAGAGGTCACTTCCTCCACCAGTCCCTGCATGGCTGCGTTGTACTGGCTGAACTTTCGCTTCAGCGCTCTGCGCAGCACGTACAGGCCCACCAATCCGATGACAGCCAGCAGTCCCAACGCCCCCACGGTGAGCCAAATTGCCCCCATGGTCTCGGACGTCTCGCCCGAATTTTTTAGGATTGAGGGCAGGAATCCCACCAAAAACAGCCCAAGGGCCAGAGCACCCAGGGCAATGGTGGTCTTTCTGGTCATTCTGGCGTCAATTTTTTTCTCCACCTCTTGGGCAGCCTCGTCCAGCTGCACCTCGTAGTCGGAAATGTCCGTCAAACTCCGGGTGGGGGTGGTGACCATGCTGAGTTCCTCGGTCTGAATGTACTCCGCCACGTCCTCCAGCTGAAACCGGTTGAGCTCCCCCACACGGTCCAGATCCACGTGGTTGAGGTTGCGCACATCATCCGCCGCCCGTTTGACCGCCCGGCGGGGTTGCTTCATAAACCGGTGCAGGGCCTTCCGGGACCGGTCATGCCCGGTGCTCCACACGGACAGCTCACTGGTGGGACAGTCCGTGGCCAGGCCCAGACCCCGGTGATCCACGTAGAGGTCCGTCTCCTCAAACTCCCGGATCATGGTCACCGGAACGGTGACGTGGGCGCAGAAGATGGCCTCCGCCTCCTGGTCGGACAGGCGGCGTCTCGTTCGGTTCTCCAGCTGACGGATCTTCTGGGTAAGCATCTCGTCCGTGGCCGCCAGTTTTCCCTCGTAGCGGCCAAACAGCTCCCGCAGCCGCTGCTCGTCGTCCTCGCTGTTGAGGATGTAGAGCCGCCGGGGCTGCAAACTGCTCTGGGGCACCTCATGGTTGGCCAGCAGCAGCAATCCGTAGAGAAACCGGATGTAGTCAAACGTGTAGTTTTCATGGTTCTTTGGCAGAATGTCAAAGACCAGGTAGCGCATTTTGTCAAAGTAGAGATTCCAGTCATAAAACCGGGAGTACTGGTGATCCACGTGGGAGGTCCACAGGGTGCGTAGGGCACGCTCCTCATCCACATAGGTCCGTTTGGCCAGACACAGCACCTGCGCGGGTGCAGAAATCTCCAGCTCGCACCCTGCGGTGATGGCCCTGCGCAGTTCCTGCTTGTACTCCGCCTCCTTCTGGTACAGGGCAAACTCCGGGTCCTGATAGGTCTGCCCCTTCTCCACGCTGATGAGAGGGCCTTGGCAGAGATAGCTCATCAACCTGGTCAGCGGCTGCTGGGCTGCCAGGTCAAAGGCCTCCCGCTTGCGCTGCCAGACTGTGTCCAGATACTCTTCCTGGCTCTGGCCCGGCTGATGCTGGGGCGGGGTATACACCACCCGGTTGAAGGGATTCTGCTGCTTGAGCCCCCCCTCATCACACACCACGATGGCACGCCATTCTTCCCGGCGATTCACCGTCTTGCGCAGCTGGGGCACCATGTCGTCCAGCGCAGCGCCGTCTGGAATCCACTGGCAAAAGGCCACCTGTGTGGATGCCAAAAAGGGCTGCAAAAACATATGGAACTCCTCAATGGCGCTGATATGCTCTTGTTCCGCAATGACCACCGTAAACATCTCAACTCACCTCCATCACTGCTGTGAGATCGTGCAACCCACGGCAGTCTATTTGTTTGCCCCTCCGGCCGGCACACCCGGCCGGAGGGAGGTAAAGTCGGCAGATTTGGCAGCACCGCATGATTCGTCAAGTTGGCTTTGAAGATGGTATCATTTTGGGGCAATCCAGCATGGATTTTCAGAATGTGTACCCAAATCCGCAAAGCCTTCCAAACCCAATGGTGCCGTGTTGCCTTAGAAGATCATCGCTTTCATGTCCATCAGCGTCTGCTCGTAGTCGTCGGGCTCCGGCGCCTCCAGGAGCAGTTTTTTGATCTTGCGGTATGCCATGTTGATAACGGGATTGTCCTTGGCCTCAATGTTATTTCTCAGCGTGGCATAGTCCCGGTAGTTGTTCATCAGCAGCTTGAACTGCTCGGTCAGCACCTGGCAGAGAATGAACTTGGCGTCGTTGCCCCGCTCCCAGTGCTCCAGCTCGTCCCGGAAGGTCTTAATGACCGCATCCACCAGGGCAGAGATCTCACCGGTGAACCGCTGGCTGTTGGGCAGGGAGTTGTAGTAGGCCAGGGGGATCTCAAACAGGCTGGTCTTGCCCTTGTGGAGCACCTCAATGGAGAATTCATCCAGATCCTTGGCGAAATTGGTGTCCCGATAGTTGGAGTTTCTCACCTCGTCCCGGGTGCGCTTCTTTTGCTTGATGAAGTGGACATCCTCCACAATGGCAGAGCTGATGTACAGCGCATCCAGAATCTCGTAGAACTCATCGCACAGGGTGCCGTTGGACACCACCAGATCCACAAACCGCTCATCGGAATTCTCATACTTGTACACCCGCTTGCCCGGTGCGGCCAGGGAGAGATCGTGCCGCTGGATGGCCCCGTGCACCAGGCCGTAAATCATGGCCTGATGGATGCGCATCATCCGGTGATCCTGGAAGGCAAAGTCGATCTCAGGCATGACCGCCACAGAGTCCCACCGCTTGTCGATGTGGGTGGAGATCATCATGTTCTTGGTGGAGTCCGGCCCGATGTGGCGGGAGTAATTGAAGTAGGCGGTGTGGTACAGCCCCGCGTCCTTGCTGCCCGTCTCTGTGGAGTAGGGGGCGGCAAACTTCTTCAGCTTGTTGGGGGTCAGGTTGTAGAGGGCGTTGAAGAAATGGATCTCGTACTTGGAGATGGTGTCCACAGCGTCCCCCTTGTGTACCAGATCCTGAATGCGGTAGGCCCGCATATCCAGCAGCTTCTTGTTATAGGCGCACAGCTTGACCTCTCTGGCCTCCTCGTTGGTGATGCGCTGGATGCCGGGGGCAGACAGCCGCTCGCCCATGGCGATGATCTCTCGGATGTAGCGCAGATTGTCCTCGTGGGTGACGTTGTCAAACACCTGGGTGTCCCCCGAGCCGTCCTGCTGCTCCCGCAGCTTGATGCGGGCCTTGAGGCGGTTCTCCTTGGCAATGGCCTCCACAATGTTCAGGTCGATGCTGTCGCAGTTCTGGCGCACATCCTCCTTGAAGTAGCCCAGCAGAATGCTGTCGAAGATGTCAATGCGCCGGTCATCCTCCACAATGTCCGCACTGCGGATCTCCCGGGCAAAGCGCACGTTGGCCTTGACCGCGTCGAAAATCCTGCCGTTGAGCTGGCTGTCCATCATGGAGCCTTCCTCGCTGGTGTTGCTGCTGGAGCGGCTGATCTCCTCCAGCAGCTCCTTGGTGGCACAGATGTTCATCACCGAGTCGCCCTTGACGAATTTCAGGGAGTCCACGATCTCCTCCTGCTTGCGGACCAGCGCCGTCACCTTCTCCGGGAAGGTCTCGTAGAACTCCTCGTACTTCTCGCACAGATCCTTCAAATAGTCCGCACCCAGCTTGTAGGCGGCCAATTCGGCAGTCCGATCTCCCAGGGCAGTGATGTTGGCATAGTAGTCTGTGAAACAGGCGTTGAGCTTGGCATAGATGCCCTTGTATCCGCCCAGCTTGTCCAGGATGGAGGGGTCCTGCCCTGCGCCCTTCTCAGCGGCGCACAGCTCATCCAGGTTCTTCTCCTTCTTCTTACGAGTATACCCGGCATCAAAGGAGCCCGTGTCGTTGGCGTCGGGGGAGTAGTTTTCCAGGTTGGTGGTGATGACATCGTTGATCTCAGAGGTCACACTGTTGACCCGCTTATCCATCTCCATCTTCACCAGGTAGAGCATATACCGGGCGGCATTGGGATGGCAGATGTCTCCGAAGGCGTTTTTCAGTACCGACTCCAGGCAGTAGGGCTTATTCTCGTTGATGGTCTTGGCCTCATTGATGAGCAGGGCCTCTGCATTGCTCTCCGCCACCTTCTGGGCATTCTTCTTGATGACCGTCTCATAGTCCCGCAACAGCTCCAGGTTCTCCCGGGCCTTGCCCTGCATGGAGGGGTCGTGCTCGTAGTCAATCTCCTCCGAGAGGTGGTTGGCCATATCCTTGGCCCCGCGGATGGCGGTGTCACTGTTCAGGCACTCGTGCATCTGGTTGGCCAAAGCCTCAAAATACTTGCTCACCCGCTTCTGGGCGTCCCGCAGGAACTTATTCTGCAAATCCTTGGAGAAGGGGTCGGTGCCGGCCTTCAGCTCGCTGACGTACACCTCGCTGCGTTTGGGGATCTCCGTATCGGACAGCCCCTTCTTGCGGGCCTCCCGGCGCTTGATCTCGAAGGCATTGTCGTACCGGGTCCACTTGGCTGCCTGGCCCTCCCCGCCGATGCTGGAGATGGCCCAGTCGTAGGCCACATAGTCTGCAATGTCCTCGTACGGGTAGCGCAGCACACCCGCGCCGATGCCGCCGAACCGGTTGCGCCCGAAGTTGCCGGGGTTAGACATCTCCTTGATGATGTTGTCCTCCACGGAAAACGCCTTTTTCTGCATGGGGCCGATGTTCTGCTCATACAGGGACTGGGCCGCCTGCAGCTTGTACTGGTGCAAGCTCACCAGGGTGCTGTCCTCCGCGTTTTGCCCGTCCAGCAGGAAGCAGAAGTCAAAGGGCAGCAGGGACAGAGATCTGAGCTCATCGGTGCCGGGGTTGGTGAAGTCAATGTGCAGGTTGCTGTACCGCTTCAGGTCCTCGTCGATGTCAAAGAAGCCGGAGCCCTTCATCATAAAGGCGTTGATCTCCTTGATGGTGGCATAGGCATTTCTTCTCTGGCTGTCTCGCTCCACCGAGGAGTCAATGACGCTGTCCAGCGTCTCGGGCAGCATCACCAGAGCCCGCACAATCAGGCTGGTGTTGGGGTACTTGTTCTTTACGTAGTCCCGGATCAGCATGGCCAGGGGCAGCATGATGCCGGAGCCGGTGCCGCCCGAGGCGGTGGAGGCGATGACGCAGCGCATGGCCTGCTTCATGGCCTTTCCGGTCTTGCGGAACAGCTCGTCGATGGCATCATACAGGGGGCGGATTTTCCCCGTCTTTACCGTGCTGTTCAGGGCCAGACGGGAGATGGCACGCACCTGTCCGGCGCCCTCGGACACGGTCTTGTCGTAGAGCACCGCATTTTTGGGAAACCAGTTTTGCAGCGCGTCCTGGTCATAATCCAGGTAGTTGCCCACCGTCTGGGTGTTGGAGGTCTGCACCGCCTTGATGGTGGCCTTGCTCTTGGCCACCCCGGACAGATCATTCACGTTGGTGTCCAGGCACACAAAGCTGATGTTTTCCACCTCTCCCGGCCGGCACATTTCGGCCACCATTTTGACGATGTCGCTTCCGGTTCCGCCTACGCCTACAAACAGAGTAGGGGCATCCACCACATTGTCTTTGATGATTTCTCTGCTCATCTCGATCCCTCCATTTTTCACTGTCAGAATGGTTGATTATCAATGGAACTGCAACTTGCAGGTGCAGGAGAAGGACGCGCCCGCCACGGTCTCCCCTGCAATGACACAGTTGGCGTTGTTGCCCACTTCAAACTGAACCAGGTTTTGCTGCTTGCCGCCCTTGGTGGCTGCAGCGGGCTTGGGCCTGGCCCCCACCTTGGTAAATTTCCCCTGGGCATCCTTCTTATAGGTGCTGGTGCCCACCTGGATGGTATGGATGGTGGTGCCATTGATGGGGTTGACCCGGACGATTCCCGCCCGTCTGGCCGCAGACTTCACCTTTCTGGGGCTCACCGCCACCAGCTCCAGGTTGAAACCGCCCTTGACCAGGGGATCGGCGCTGCATTTGGGCACCGACACCGTCAGCGCTCCATTTCGTCGGTTTTTCCCGGTAAACTCACTCTTGGCATTGCCCGCCACCCGGCTGCCGTCCACATTGAAGAGAGTGCTTCCGCTGCGCACCGAGATCTGCCGGGGCAGGATCTTTTGGTTGAGGATCAGCCAGATCAATACGGCGATGGCCAACAGGATCAGCGCCAGCACCACCCAGCGCAGCCACCAGGGGAACCGCCCCAGTTCGATGCGTCCGCCGTCCTCCGCCTGGGTGGTCTGTCCGAAGTAGTCCTCAGCTGTGGCCCGGGCGGTGACTTCATACTTGCCGGACGTATAGCCCTCCTGATCCGCCAGCTCCACCGAGAAGGCCGACTGGCCCGGCATGGGGGTGCAGTTCAGGGTCAAGCCCTCGGCCTGACACTCCACCCTCACCGTCTCCAGCTGCTCATCCGTCAGCGGCTGGCCCCGGTTGGTCACATGGAGGATCATGGGCTCGCCCCGGTCAATTTTGGACAGCTGGTAGTACTTCTGTGGGATTTCCAGTTCCGCCTCCAGGTGGAGGCGGTCATCCTCCAGGGTGAAGGGGATGTCTGTCACCTGGCTGACCGCCTGGGGGCCATCCGGTGTGGTATAGGTGGCGGTGAGGTGCATGGTGTAGTCCCCGCACTGGGTGTCCTGGGGCGTCTGGCTGTACTTCAGCTTCAGCTGCAGCCCGTCCTGGGTCTGCTCCACCTCATGTTCCAGATTGCCGTCTCCCATGTCCACATTGATCTGGACGGCATCCAGGGCCTCCCCGGTCAACGGGGCGTCCTCATAGTTCAGCTTCAGGTCGTATACCGCCTGGCTCTCCAGCTGGGAGAGCAGGTAGCTGTCCTCTCCCCCGGCCACCTGGAGGGTCAGTTCCCCTGCCGGTCTGGCCGCCACCTGGTAGCCCCCGGAGGGCCAGCCCAGATCTGACCCGCTGCGCTGGATGTAGTACCCACTCAGGTAGTAGGCCTCCGCCTCCACATCCAGTGTGTCCCCGGCCTCCAGGTCCACTTTTACCTTCCCGGCCTTGGCGCTCTCTGTGGCGTGCTCCTCCCCGTTGAGGGTGTAGGTGATGGTATAGTCCGTGCTGCCCAGCAGCGGAGAGGTGGTAAAGTTCCCATCCTCGTCCACCAGGCCGTACTGGATGTAATAGGTACCGGCCGTGCAGGTGCCGGTGACTGGGTTGCCCGCCTCATCCACCAGAACTGCTGCCAGATCCACATTGGGCTCATAGTATACGCTGATGTTGCTCTGGGAGCCCTTGAACTTCAGCTCATAGTCCCCTGCTGGACAATCCTCGTAGGTCACGATCATCCCTTGCAGGTCTTTGTCGATGACGCTGGGCTGGTAGTTGCCCGCCCCCCGCTCTCCGTAGCGGGCTGAATAGCTGCCCGACACCGTCCCCGAGTCTCCGTCCTTATTTTGCAGGGAGATGTCGCTGACGTTTTTGCCCTGGACAAAGACGATCAGCTTGTTCATGGAGAGGTCCAGGCTGATGGACTTTCCTGCATTGGGCAGCGCATCCCGGCCGAAAATCTGGTTGCACATGGCCGTCAGGTTTTTCAGCACATCTGCGGTGTCCTTGGAAACCGCGGAGCCATGCTGCTTGCTGCCGTTGACGCCGATGTCAATGGCCGACTGACCGATGCCCAGATAGAGCACATTGACCTGGTTGTTGTACTGGGTCAGCAGCTGGGACAGGGCCGTTTTTGTGCTCTGAACCATGGCGGACTGGCTCTGATTGTTTCCCCCGATTACCGAACCGTTCTCATAGAAGATGGCGCCGTCGGTGAGCACGATCAGCCACTGCTCTTTCCCCTTGTACTTGCTCAACCCCTCATAGGCCGCCGAGACGGTCTCGATGGGGGTGGCTCCCGCGCTGGGCGTGTAAATTTCCCGGATCTTGGACACCTCTTTTTCATCGCTGATGACTAGAGGATTGTCCTGGGTGTAGGATTTGCCCTCCACCTCCACCGGAGACATGGGATAGATTTCCAACACATCTCCCGGATTCATCATGGCCGCAAACACTTCCATGCCGTAGGTGGCTCGACACCACGCCTTGCTCTGGCTGGAATCTCCCATGTACATAGAGCCCGAATTGTCGAACACCACGGCAATCGCCCGCTGAGGCGTCTGCTGCTTGGACGCAGCGGACGCAGGCACGCCCAACTGTACCAAAGCATTCAGGACACAGCAGGCGATCAGAAGTCCCGCCAACCATGTACGGATCTTTCTCATCTTTCCATCCTCCCTGGGTGTGGTTGTTTCCCTCTTGCACCACACCGGTCATTGTATCTCTCTCATCTGTGGCTCACTCGTTCTCATTTCCGCTCATTCACGGGTCCTTTTATGCAAAATGCGGGCAAAACACCCCACTTACTGAGGATCTGCCCGCATCTGTTTCACCGCCTGCCTTTGCGGGTAATGGCATACACGCAAATCAGCAGACCTACGACTGCCACACCGATTCCAATGAAAATAAAAATCGTACCGGGATTGGTGGTTCCGTGCTGCATCAAACTGGTAAACTGGGCCTCCAGATCATTGTTCAGCATATACCCATACCCGGCACAAATCGCCCCCAGAACGAGAAAAATTGCGCCCAACAACAGCATTTCACTCTCTCCTCTCCTGTTCCAATGAATTTGCCTGTGATCTCTTCCCTGAGCTATGCTTCGTTCTTTTACGCGCTCTTTTGTTAAAGTTCACCACATTATACCACCATTCTCCTATTTCGGCATTAACATATGTTAATTATCTTGGCGTAATCACGAAAAAGCCCCGTGGTTTTTTTACGGGATTGTGCGAAATTCACATCCCTTTTATTTCCATTTTGTTGCCTCAACCACCTTAGATGTTTCTCAAGCCCCATTTTCGGAACGTATAGAGCAGCCGCTCCCGGAGGATTCCGGGAGCGGCTGCTTGAGCGTGTCGAAAAAGTTCGACACGCTTCTCAAAAATGCAAGCATTTTTTCGAGGGGATGCAGCCCGCTGCGCGCAGAATCGGGTCAAAGGACGACCCGATTCCACACTGGCGGGCTGAGATGTGTTTTT
>DVKO01000141.1 GCA_018715985.1 Candidatus Enterenecus avicola | reverse complement strand
AAAACACTTCTCAGCCCGCCAGTGTGGAATCGGGTCGTCCTTTGACCCGATTATGCGCGCAGCGGGCTGCATCCCCTCGAAAAAATGCTTGCATTTTTGAGAAGCGTGTCGAACTTTTTCGACACGCTCAGCCCCCTGTTTTCCGTTGGGAAAACAGGGGGCTGTGGTTTGAGTGAATTATTTCAGATGCCAGATGTCGTGGTTGTACTGGGCGATGGTGCGGTCGCTGGAGAAGAAGCCGCTCTTGGCGGTGTTGACCAGCATTTTGCGGGCCCAGGCCATGCGGTCCTCGTAGTCATGAACCATGCGGTTGCGCACAGCGTTGTACCCCTCCACATCCAGCAGGGCCATGAACCAGTCCTTGCCCTTGATGTCGTTGCACAGCGCCCGCAGACAGCTCTCGTCGCCGATGGAGAGCATGGTGGGGGAGACGATGAAATCCACCACTTCCTTGACCCAGGGGCGGTGATAGAACTCCTGGGGATGATAGCTGTGCTGGGCGTACATCCGGATCACCCGGTCACTGGAGGCGCCGAAGGTGTAGATGTTCTCGCTGCCCACCAGGTGGGCGATCTCCACATTGGCCCCGTCCATGGTGCCCAGAGTGACGGCGCCGTTGGCCATGAACTTCATGTTGCCGGTGCCGGAGGCCTCCTTGGAGGCCAGGGAGATCTGCTCGGAGATGTCGCAGGCGGGAATGAGCTTCTCTGCCCAGCTGACGTTGTAGTTCTCCACCATGACCACCCGCAGCCAGGGGCGAACCTGGGGATCGGACTCAATGAGCTGGCGCAGACAGAGAATGAGGTGGATGATGTGCTTTGCCATGATATAGGCGGGGGCGGCCTTGGCGCCGAAGATGACGGTGATGGGCCGGGTGGGGAGCTGGCCGTTTTTGATGTCCAGATACTTGCGGATGACGTACAGGGCGTTCATCTGCTGCCGCTTGTACTCGTGGAGGCGCTTGATCTGGATGTCAAAGATGGACTGGGGGTCTACCTCCACGTTCTGGCGCTGTTTGAGGACCTGGGCCAGATGCTGCTTGTTCTGGTCCTTGATGTCCAGCATGGCCTGGAGCACCTTGGGGTCGTCGGCCATGGGCAAGAGGTTTTCCAGCAGGCTGGCATCCTTCCGCCAGTCGGAGCCGATGCACTGGTCAATGAGGGCGGACAGCTTGGGGTTGCACACCTCCAGCCAGCGGCGGAAGGTGACGCCGTTGGTCTTGTTGTTGAACTTGTAGCTGTACACGTCGGCGAAGTGCTTGAGCTCGGAGTTCTTCAGAATCTCAGTGTGGAGAGCGGCCACGCCGTTGGTGGAGTAGGTGTAGTGGATGTCCATGTGGGCCATATGCACCACATCTTTGTTGTCGATGATGGCCATGCGGGGGTCGGGGAACACGGACTTGGCCCGGCGATCCATCTCCCGGATGATGGGCACCAGCTGGGGGGCCACCCGCTCAATGTAGCTCATGGGCCACTTCTCCAGGGCCTCGGCCAGGATGGTGTGGTTGGTGTAGGCGCAGGCGTGGGCCACCTGGTGGAGGGCGTCGTTCATGGACAGGCCCCGCTCCAGCAGCAGGCGGGTGAGTTCAGGCAGCACCATGGAGGGGTGGGTGTCGTTGATCTGGATGGCCACGTGCTCACACAGCTGCCAGGGGGAGATGCCCCGCTCATCCAGCTCCTTCAAAATCAGCTGGGCGCCGGCGGAGACCATGAAATACTGCTGATAGACCCGCAGCAGCCGTCCGGCCTCGTCGCTGTCGTCGGGGTAGAGGAAGGAGGTGAGGTGGTGGGTGATGTCACCCTTGTCGAAGTCGATGCCGTGGGTGGGGGCGGTGGCAGGCTCCTCCACGTCAAACAGATGCAGGCGGTTGGCGATGTCGGTGTTGGCGCCGGGCACGGCGATGTCCCACATCACGGCGTTGAGGGTCTGGCTGCCGAAGCGCACCGGGAAGGTGACGCCGGTGGGAATGAGCCAGCCCTCCTCCTCGATCCAGGGGTCGGGCTGCTCCTGCTGCTTGTTGTCCCGCAGGTACTGGTGGAACAGACCGTAGTGATAGTTCAGGCCCACGCCGTCGCCGGGCAGGCCCAGAGCGGCCAGGGAATCCAGGAAGCAGGCGGCCAGACGGCCCAGGCCGCCGTTGCCCAGAGAGGGCTCCGGCTCCTGCTCTTCGATCTCAGAGAGGGTAAACCCGTTCTTCTCCAGCAGCTCAGACACCTGGTTGAAAATGCCCAGGGCCAACAGGTTGTTGGAGAGCAGCTTGCCGACCAGGAACTCCGCGGAGAAGTAGTATAGCTTGCGGCCGGTGTCCGGGGCGGGGCGCTGGGCGGACAGCTCCTGGGTCAGCTGCAGCAGGGCGTGATAGACCTGGCCCTTGGTGCACTTTTTCAGAGGCTTGTTGCAGCGCTCCTTGATGATCTCGTTGAGTCTTGTTTGAAATTCCATGGTGAGTTTCGCTCCTTTTGGGTTGTGAGGTCCTTTTCAACCTCTAGATTTTCTGATATGATGGTCCTACATCGGACTGGAGGGGGAAGTTGTTATGGGGGAAAAAAAGGTGACCATGCGTCAAATCGCCAAGGTCTGCGGCTGTTCGCTGGCCACGGTGTCCTACGCCCTCAACCACACGGGGCAGGGAAAAATCAGCAGCGCCACCCGGCTGCGTGTCATTGACACCGCCAAGCGGCTGAATTATCCCACCACCCGCACCATCCGAGGGAAAAAGAATCGGGCGGCCATCCTGGTCACCACGGTGGATGGGGAGTCCGCCGGGCGGCGGCTCCACCTCACCGATCTGGCCATGCAGTTGGAGTGCCAGCTGCTGGCGCTGGGCATCCCCTCGGTGATCCTGCGGCTGCGGGATCTGGTGGAGGACTGGCGCAAGATACTGGCGGTGTCTCCCAGTGTGATCTTTGTTCTGGACGGGGGATGCCAGGCAGTGGCGCACGTGAATCCGCCCTGTGTCACTCCCATGATCTTTGTGGACTGTGACAACAACGACCCTCTCTATTATAAGATCCTGCCGGACTATCCGTCCCTGTTTGGCCAGGCGCGGCAGAAGCTGGGGCGGGAAGATCTGTTCCTGGTGGCAGAGCCGGTGCGCAGCGGTCAGCTCATGACTCTGCTCACCCAGGGCTTTCCCCCTCAGGACGTCTACTTCCACAATGGCCAGCAGTCCCTGTCTGGGTTTCTGGACGCCCACCGGGGCCGAAAAGGAGTGGTGGTGGGCGACCTGTTGGGGGTAGAGGTCAGTGGACAATTTTCCCCCCAGGATCTGGCTGTGATCTGCTCCCTGGACACCCCGGGGCTGTTTCCGCCCCAGGTGACCCTGCTGCCCGCCCCAAACGTCCAGAAGGCCAGGGCCGCGGCTGCGGCAGCCTCAGATCTGCTGACACTGGATTATGACCCAACCCAGGGCAACCGTATTCTGGTAGGCGCAGATTTTTCCGTGAACGGTTAAAGTCTACTACAAAACTCCAAAAAGGTCAAAGAAATCTGGCGAAAAATACTATACAAGATTGAAAAGTTCAAATTATCAAAAGTGAACAACGTTAGGTGAACAAATATTGTTCACTAGACAAGCCCTTGAAAAGTGTTGCAGCCCAACAGATACACGGATGAGTAAAAAAAGTTCACTATTTTTTTCGACTGAACAAAACAAAAAATGCCGCCCCCTGAATTTGGCAAAAAAGTTCCTTTATTTTGCGAAAGAACCGGAGCCGTCGGGAGAAATGCCGGAAGTGCCGGGAAAATACCAAAAAAATGCTTGACAAAATCCTTGAGTTCGATATAATTATAAGGTCTGTCCGAGTGGGTGGACATCATCCTTGCCTCCGACGAGATCGGAGGCCATATGTCCGTAAGGAGGTGCAAATAGTATGGCAAAACTGACCGGAAATTACGAGGTGCTCTACATCATCAACCCCAACCTGGGTGAGGAGGAGACTGCCGCTCTGGTGGAGAAGTTCAAGACCCTGGCTGAGAGCCGTGGTACTGTGACTGAGGTGGATGAGTGGGGCAAGCGCAAGCTGGCTTACCCGATCGACGATCTGTCCGAGGGCTACTACGTCCTGATGACCTTCACCGCCGATCCCGCCTTCCCCGCTGAGCTGGACCGTCTGATGCGGATCAACACCGGCATCATGCGCTCCATCATCGTCAGCAAGGAAGCCTGAGGAGGAGGTTGCATATGCTCAACCGAATCATCCTCATGGGCCGTCTGACCCGTGATCCCGAGCTGAGACACACCCAGAGCGGCACCGCCGTGGCGTCCTTCTCTCTGGCTGTGGACCGGGATTTCAAGAGCCGTGACAGCGGCGAGAAGGCCACCGATTTCATTGACATCGTGGCTTGGCGCAACACGGCTGAGTTCGTATCCAAGTACTTCACCAAGGGCCGCATGGCCGTGGTGGAGGGCCGCCTTCAGATTCGTGATTGGACGGATCGGGACGGCGGCAAGCGCCGCTCTGCTGAGGTGGTTGCCGACAACGTGTATTTCGGCGACTCCAAGCGGGACGGCGAGAGCGGCGGCAGCTT